>DATMEW010000075.1:0-11156 GCA_035556495.1 Xanthobacteraceae bacterium
ATCCTGTTCCAGTTCAGGACGCTGCGCTGCATGCGCCGATAAGCTTCGGTGCCTTCCCGTGTCAGCGAGAGCAACGTGCTGCGCTGATCCTCCGCGTTGCGGTCGCGGCGGACATAGCCGAGGCTGACCAGCCGGGAGGCCAGACGGCTGGTCTGTCCGCCATCGAGAAACATGCCGTTGGCGAGATCGCTCACCGCCACGGGCGCATGGGCGGCCACATAGCCGAGCACACGGCATTCCAGCAGCGACATGTCGGTTCGGGCCGCCACGGCCTCCTCCGCCTGTCGGTCCAGAGCGCGGTTCAGGCTGGCGAGCTTCTGCGCAAACAATTCGGTGACATGCGGACGGGTGTCGTCTGGATCACCGTCAGCGGCCGCCACCGGGACAGAGGCGTTTCTGGTGCTCATGCCGCCACCTGCGCGGGGCAGACGGACCTTGTTGACTTACATGACAAAGTCATATAACTGAATTCCCAGTTTTCAGCAGAATCGCATCTTGCAGGAATTACTATGGGCGATAGCTCCGCCAGACACTACAAGCACATGATCCCGCTCGACGCGCAGGCGCCGGAGAAGCTGGAGCGGCGCAGCAAGATCATCCCGCTGGACGAAGCGGGACGCATCATCGCATCGAAGCGCACGGTGTCGCTTGCGGGGTCCCATTCGGCGGATGCGGCGATGGCGCTGATCCGCGCCGCCATCAAGGCCGGTGCGAAGGACATGACGATGATCCCGCCGGTGACGGCGTCGATCGCCGCCGATCTGCCGATCGCGGCCGGCATGCTGAAGAAGCTGTATCTCTCTTACGTCGGCTTCGAATATCTCGGTCTTGCACCGGCCTTCCGGAAAGCGGCGGCAGACGGTTCGCTGGATATCGTCGAGGCCGACGAGCCCTTCATCATTCTCGGCACCCAGGCGGCGGCCGGCGGGCGGCCCTTCGCGCCGGTGCAGTATCTTTATGAGGCGCTGTCGATCCCGGAACTCAATCCGGAACTGAAGAAGGTCGTGGACCCCTTCAGCGGCCGCGAGGTCTATGCCATCCCGCCGCTGAAATCCGATGTCTTCATCATGCATGCCCAGGCGGCGGATGCTTATGGCAACGCGCAGTGCTGGGGCGGCACCGGGCAGGAACGCGACAAGGCCAAGGCGGCCGATCTGGTCATCGTGCAGGCCGACGAGATCGTCGGCGAGGACGTCATCACCCGCGATCCTGCCAAGACCACCATTCCGGGCCTCTGGGTGGATCATGTCGTGCATGTGCCTTATGGCGCGCATCCGACATTCTCGTCCGGCTCCTATGCGGTCGATGAGGATCACCTCAAGCTCTATCTGGACCTCGTGAAGACCGGCAAGGCCGAGGAATATCTTGAGCGCTTCGTCTTCGGCCCGAAGGACCACATGGACTATCTCGAACGCATCGGCGGGCTGACGCGCACCACCGCGCTGCGCCGCATGCTGTCCGGCATCTGATATCCGGGAAACCAGATCATGTCACAAATCGCAACTCCCGGAACGGACCGCTATTCGACGGCCGAATTCATGGCCATCCTCATCGCCCGCTATTGCGGCGGCGATCGCGAGCTGCTCGGCAGCGGCGGCGCCAATCAGGTCGTGTCGCTGGCGGCGAGCCGCCTGGCGCAGCTCACCGTCGCTCCCAATCTCTGGCTGTTTTCGGGCGGCGCCGGCGTCTACAACAGCAAGTTCGACACGCTGCCGATCAGCACCTGGGACCCGCGCGCGAGCCACCATGCGGAGTGCAAGATCCTGCTCGCGGACGTGGTCGATAACGGCACCAAGGGCCGTTATGAGGGCGACCGCATCTCGCGCGGCGGCGCCGGCTATGGCGGCTTGCAGATCGATAAATACGGCAACATCAACATGATCGGCATCGGCGGGCCGTATCCGAAGATGAAGGTGCGCGGCCCCGGAACGGTCGGCACGCTGTGGCTCTGCTCCGGCCCCAACAACCTTTACGTCGAGCATCACAACAAGAAGATTTTCGTCGAGCGTGTGGATTATCGCAGCGCCGCCGGCTGGATGAACGGCGGGAACGAGCGCTTCGAGACGCTGAACGGCCGCGATGGGCCGCAGCTCGTCTGGAGCCCGATCTGCGTCTGCGACTTCACCGAGGACGATCATCGCATGCGCCTCGTCTCCGTCCATCCCGGCCACACCGTGGAGGAGGTGGTCGAGAATACCGGCTTCGAGCTGGTCATTCCCGACAACGTGCCGGAGACGACGCCGCCGACCGACTGGGAGCTTGAAGTGTTGCGCACGCGGGTGGACCGTGGCGGAGTGTTGAAGAAGCGGCGGATGACGGTCGGCTGAACAGCCGGAATTCGGCTTTGATGGTGGATATGGTGCGATGCGGCTGGACGGGGCGCTCAGATATCAGGCGGTGACCCAGGGCGACAGCGAGGCGCTGCTTTTCGAAGGCAGCCGCTTTTCGTGGCGTGACCTCGACGCAGGCGTGAATCGCGTCGCCAATGCGTTGTTGGCGTTGGGCGCGCAACCGGGCGACCGGGTCATCCTGCTGATGCAGAACTCGGTGGCTTTCATCGAGACTTATTATGCCCTGGCCCGCATCGGCTGCATCAGCGCGCCGGTGATGCCGACCCTGACCGGCACGGATGTGACCTTCATCGCCAATACGCTGCGCGCCCGTTTCGCCATCGTGGAGGCGGCCGCTGCCGGCCTGTGGCGCGAGGTGGCTGACAAGGTTCCGAGCGTCGAGGCGGCGATCGGTTTCGGGGCGGGCCATGGCCTGCCGCTGGATTTCGACACCTTGCGCGCCGCCGCGCCGGCGGACGATCCCGGCGTCGATGTCGATCCTTCCGCGCCGCTGACGGTCAAGTTCACCAGCGGCACCACCGGCACGCCGAAGGGCTGCGTCCGCAGCCATGTCAATTTCACGATGGCGTCCGTCGCCGTGCAGATCGAAACGCCGTTGCGCGACGACGATGTCGGCCTGATCGCCCAGCCCTTCGCCGCCGGCATGGCGGTGTCGCTGCTGACGATGTATGTCTTCAAAGGCGTACGGATGGTGGTGCTGCCGCAGTTCGATGCCGGAAAATATCTCGACCTCGTGGAGAGCGAGCGCGTCACCCATGCCGCGGCGATGGACTGGATGGCGCGGCGCATCAGCGCGCATCCGTCCTTTCCACAGCGCGACCTGTCGTCCATCCGCATCCTTCACGGCATCAACCAGCTCGGTTCGCTGGTTCCGATCTATGCGCAGGGCACGTTCAAGGGCGGGGTCACGGCCGGCTATGCGTCGTCGGAGGCGGGCGGTCTCGTGACCTTCAAGACGCCGGCGGAATTCCGCCGCGTCGCCGCCGATCCGGACTACAAGCCGGGGCATTCCAACGGCCGCCCCGGCCGCCTGCATCAGATCGAATGTATGGACGAAAACATGCGGCCGCTCCCGCCCAACACCGTCGGTGAACTGGCCATCCGGGGGCCGACGGTGTTCGGCGGATATTGGGAGCGGCCCGAGGAAACCGCCAAGGTGCTGCGCGACGGCTGGCTGCTGACCGGCGATCTCGCCGAGAAGGACGACGCCGGCTATCTCTATCTGCGCGGCCGCAAGCGGGACATGATCCGCACCGGCGGCCTCAACGTGTATCCCGCCGAGATCGAGCCGCTGCTGGTGCAGTATCCCGGCGTGACCGAGGCCGCCGTCATCGGCGTGCCGGATGTGGAGTGGGGCGAGCGTGTCGTGGCCTGCCTTGTCGCCACCCGGGAGATTCCGGAAGCCGATATGCTGGCCTATTGCCGGGCCCGGTTCGCGCCGCACAAGCGGCCGAAGAACGTCATCTTTTTCGACACGTTTCCGCTGACCGGCTCCGGCAAGGTCATGAAAAAGGATCTGATCGACCGCGTCGCGGCGCTGCTTGCGAAAGAGACCTCATGAACGGGAACGGCCTCGACGACACCGGGCTGGATGCGGCGCGGCGCGCGGTTGCCGCGCTGGGAAGCGCGCTCACGGCCGAACTGCTGGACAAGACCACGGCGATCTATGCGCCGCTGCATGCAGCCGCGCCGGGGGACATCCTGATCACCCGTGATGCGGCCTATGGCGCGGATGCGCGCCACCGGCTCGACCTCTTCCGGCCTGAAGCACCGTCCGTCCGGCGCACGGCCGTTGTTTTCGTCCATGGGGGCGGGTTCGTCGGTGGCGACAAGTCCAAGCCCGGCAGCCCGTTCTACGACAACGTGGGAGTGTGGGCCGTCCGCCAGGGCTTCGTCGGCGTCAACATGACCTACCGGCTTGCGCCCGGCGCGCCGTGGCCGGCGGGCGCGGACGACGTGGCTGCCGCCGCGGAGTGGCTGTCCGGACAGGCGGCCGCCCTGGGAATCGACCATATTCTGTTGCTCGGACAGTCCGCCGGCGCGGCCCATGTGGCCGCCGCGCTGGCGCTGCATGAGGCGCGGCTGAAGGGCGCCGGTGTCCGCGGCGCGGTGCTGCTGTCCGGCGTCTACGATCTCACCGCTGCGAATCCGAAAGCGGTTTCGGCGGCCTATTACGGCAGCGACGCTGCCCTGTTCGCGGAACGCTCGTCCCAGGCCCGGCTGCTCGAATGTGCCATTCCCTGGCTGGTGGGAATGGCGGAGCACGACCCGTCCCATTTCCAGCGCCAGGCTTTGGGTCTGATCGACGCCGCATTCGCCAAACGGCGGACGTTGCCGCCGCTGCTCCAGCTTCTCGGGCACAATCACCTCTCGGGAATGCTGCATCTCGGTCTGCCGCGCGACCAGCTCGGCCCGGCCGTTGCGGAATTCGCCGCGGCCTGTGTCGCGGCGGCCGACCCGACCTGAAAGCGTCGTTGTGACGCCTTGCGGCGGGCCTGGATTATGTTATATGACAAAGTCAATAAAATGACCGAGGGCGGACGTTAACATGGATATCGACGCCGCCGGGCTGAGTGCGGAACAAGCTTATCGCCTCCTGACCGGCGTGGTGGTGCCGCGACCGGTGGCCTGGGTCTCGACCCTGTCGCCGGATGGCATCCTCAATCTTGCGCCGTTCAGCCACTTCACCTTTGTCTCGGCCAAGCCGCCGATGCTCGCCGTCAGCATGGGGCGCAAGGGCGCGACCTACAAGGATACCGCCAACAACATTCTCGCGACCGGCGAGTTTGTCGTGAACATCGCGGACATGGCGCTGCTCAACGAGGTGCATGAGAGCGCGGTGGAGCATCCTCCCGAGGTCAGCGAGGCCGAGTTGCTGGGTCTCGAAACCGTTGAAAGTCTTTCGGTCAAGCCGCCCGGCATCCGCCGCTGCCCCGTGCAGATGGAATGCCGCCTGGACCAGCATCTCCAGTTTGGTGCGCGCAACACCTATCTCATGATCGGCGAGGTGCTGCGGTTTCGCATCCGGGACGGGCTGATGCGCAATGGTAAAATCGAGACAGCGGAGCTGAAGCCGGTCGCCCGTCTGGGTGGCCCGAACTATGCCACGCTGGGAGAGATCGTGACGTTGCGGCCGCTGGAGCGGTCGGAAAAACGTTGAAAGCCCGCACAGGGCATCAGGAGGGAGCGATTATGAGACGATTGCGTATCCATCTCGCCGCCGCGCTGGCGGTGGCGGTCGCGTCCGTTGGCCTTGCCGGGCCGGCCACGGCCGCAGACGAATACCCCACCCATAACATCACGCTCATCTGCGCATTGCCGCCGGGCAGCGGGGCGGACGTCATCGTGCGCTACTTTGCCGATCAGCTTGCCAAGAAAGTGCCGGTTTCGGTGATCGTCGAGAACAAGGCGGGCGCCTCGGGAAACATCGCGGCTGAATATGTCGCGCGCTCCAAACCGGATGGCTACACGATCTATCTCCATGGCGCGAACACGATCGCCGCCAACCTGAACCGCCTGAAGAATCCGCCGTTCAAGGCGCAGGACATGCAGGTGGTTTCAAACGTGCAGAGCCAGGCTTTCATGATCGCGGTGGCGCCGAACAGCCCGGCGAAGACGCTTCCCGAACTGACCGCCCTGATGAAAAAGAAGGGAGCGGCCGCGAGCTACGGCGTCTCCAATATCTTTGCGCAGATCGTCGGCGAGCTCTACAGGATCAGAACCGGTCTCACCGCCAGCATCGTCCAGTATCGCACGGCAGCGCAATACATGAACGATCTGAACAGCGGCGCGCTCGATTATGCCGTGGTCGACCCGACTTTCGCGATGGCGCAGGAGCGCGAGGGACGTCTGCGGATTCTCGGCATCAGCTCCAGCGAACGGATGCCGATCAGCCCGGATGTGCCGACCATGATCGAGGGCGGCGTGCCGGACATGGACATGCGGAGCTGGTTCTCGACCATGGTGCCCGCCGCGACGCCGCGGCCGGTCGTGGACAAGCTGAACAAGTGGTTCAACGAAATCCTCGCCACGGAAGAAACTCGCAAATTCCTGGCTTCCGCCGGCGGCGTGCCGTTCATCGTGTCGCCGGACGAAGGGCAGGCGATGTATCTCAAGGCCAATGCCGACTACAAGGACTATGTGAAACAGGCTGGCGTCACCGAGAACTGAGTGGACGGATGTCCTGACGGCCTCGGGGAGCGCCGCTTCCCGGGGCCGTTTTGTTATCGGTCGCTCTATGCCTCGGCATCGAGCGCGAGCAGCGGCATCAGTTCGCCGATATCCGCCAGCTTTTCGAAATTGAAACAGGCATCGACCACCCGCTCGATCTGGTCGTCCGACATGCGGCCATCGGCGCAGTCGATGAATTTCTGCCGGATGTCGTCATCGGTCATCCGGTTGTTTGCATTCCCTTTGGGATGGTCCACGCGCTTTGTGAGCACACGCCCATCCTTTGTGCGGATCTCGACCTCCGCCGCCGGCGGGATGGGGTCGAATTCCGGAACGTGCTCCAGAATGACCTTGTCCGTCAGTTCGAGGATCGTCGGGTCGCGATAGGCCGCATCGTTGAAGGACGCCGGCGTGACCCGGCCGCGCGTCACGATGCCCAGCGCGGTGATGAAATAGGCGCTGTGGTCGGCCGTTTCCTTGTTGTTGGGATATTTCTTGGCGGGATCGCCATTGTGCTCCACCGTCCGCTTGCTCATGCGCAGGGTGATGGCGTCGATATCCTCCGGGCGCAGGTCGTGTTCGTTGACCAGCAGGCCGGTGGCGGCGAGATGGCCCTGGTTGGTGGATTCCGTGGGATAGTATTTCGTGCGGGCTTGCAGGATATAGGGCTGGTTGGGCCGCGGCTTGACGATGTAGTTCTGCGTCCCGCGCAGCACCGAATGGGCGAAGCCCTTGTTGCCTTCGATGATGCGTTCGGGCCCCGTGAAGCCGCGCTGCGCGAGCAGCGCCGCATAGACCCCGCGCTCCACCATCAGGCCATCGGTGATGTTCTTGGTATTGTTGTATTCCTCGCCTTCGGCGTCGTTGACGCCGAGCGCAACGGCGGTGGAGCCGCCGATGCCCATGGCGTGGGTCAGTTGCTCCGCGGTGAGCCCCAGATATTTTCCCGCGATGACCGCGCCGGCGTAAGGCATCACGCAGCCGTTATGGAAGCCGTTGGTCGAAAGCCCTTCCGCCATGGCGTCGACGATGCGGCCGACGACATCATAGGCGGCGACCATGGCTTCGATCGCCGCGCGTCCACTGAGGCGGTGTTTCTCGCCCAGCGCCAGCACGGCGGGTATCGCGTCGCTGGGATGGGCGCCGCCGATTTTTCCGGGGCTTTTCGGAAAATACAGAACGTCGTTGAAATCGAGATAGCGGACCATGGATTCGTTGGCGACGATCGCCGCCGCAACCGAGACTTTCGCCGTTTCGCCGATCAGCGTGGCTTCGGGAAGGGCCTGGGTCTCCTTCGCGATATCACGCACGATGCGGCACGGCTCATCGGCATAAGCGCCGATGGCGCAGGCCAAGGTGTCCAGCAGCAGCCGCTTGGCCTGATGAATGGCCTCGGGCGGCAAATGCTCGAACCGGCAGGCGATGGCCTCCTGAGCCAGTAGTTTTGCGATTGGCTCAGCCACGGCTCGTCTCCTCAACCCAGCTACGCATTCATTCTTGATTTAGAACTTTTTAGGGTGCATGCAAGGGATTATTGCCTATCAACAATATGAAGGAGGGAGCGCATGAGACGGATAGGGAAATTAAAAGGGGCGTTACTTGGATTTCTCATAGCCGGGGGTGTTGGCCTTTCATCCGCCAGTGCGCAGCAGAACTATCCCAACGACAACATCCACTTTATTTCAGGCTACACCGTGGGCAGCGGCGCCGATGTCATCGTGCGCTTCTTCGCGGACCGGGTGTCCAAGCTCTCCGGCGCGACGGTCGTTGTGGAGAACAAGCCCGGCGCGACCGGCAATATCGCGACCGAATATGTCGCCCGCTCCAAGCCGAACGGCTACACCGTGCTGGTCCATGCCGGCAGCGGCATGGCCGGCAATATGCACCTCTATAATTCGGCCGTGGATGTCATCAAGGATGTGCAACTGGTCGGAACCATCAACCGTCAGGGCACGCTGCTCGTGGTCTCGTCCAAGAGCGAACACAAGACCCTGCCCGATCTCATCAAGGCGCTGAAGGCCAAGGGCGAGGCCAAATACGGCACATCCTCCACGTCCGGCACGATCACGGGCGAGATGTTCAAGAAGGTTGCCGGCCTCAACGTGACGCTGGTGAACTACCGGTCGAATGGCGACAGCCTGCGGGATCTCGATGGCGGCCAGATCGACTATGTGATGATCGATCCGCTGCTGGCGCTGTCGCAGCAGCGCAAGGGCGCGATCCGTATTCTGGCGCTGAGCACGCCGGAGGCGATGAAGTCGCTGCCGGGGGTGCCGACCTTCAAGAGTCTCGGCCTCGACATGGACCTCACCGGCTGGTGGGCGGCCGGCGTGGCGCAGGGAACGCCACGGCCGATCGTCGACAAGCTCAACGGCTGGTTCAACCAGATTCTGGCGACGGACGAGGCGGTGAAGTTCCTCAACGACAACGGTGCGGAACCTTTCATCAGTTCGCCGGATGAGGCGCAGAAGTTCCTCGCGGACAGCGTCAAGGCATGGGAGAGCTATGTCGAGATCGCGCAACTGCCCAAGAACAAATAGCAGGTAACGCCGTTCAGGTCGGCGGCCGGTCCGTGTCCTCGTCGGGACGGGCCGGCTTGCCTGTTGCGGCGGGGTCTTCGCTCCGCCGCAGCAGGTCACCCGCGAGATCGCTCAGGGCCGGCCGCGGCAGCGCGACGAAGGGCATGGGGCGGGTCATGTCGATGGCGGCGAGGCCGAGCCGAGCGGTCAGCAAGCCGTTGAGCACCCCTTCGCCAAGACGCGCGGACAGCCGCGCCGCGAGGCCCTGGCCGACGACCTGCTGGAGCAGGCTGTCCCCCACCGCCATGCTGCCCGTGACCGCGAGATGGGAGATCACCAGCCGGATGAGCCGGAACAGGCCGAGGGTGCCGGGGCGCGCGCCATAGAGCTGGGCGAGGCGGCGGATCATCTGCGCGGCGCTGATGAGCACGAACAGCATATCCACCGCCGCGCGGGGACTGACGGCGGTGACGACGGAGACGCGCTTGGCGGCGGCGCTGACGAGCCGGCGCGCCTCGCGGTCCAGCGGCGACATCAATTCGCGTTCGGCGAGCCGGATCAGGTCCGCGCCGTCGATGATCTCGTCGAGATGGGTTTCGAGATTGGTGCGGCTGCGCGCCATCGCCGGTGCGTTGTGAAACAGCTTCAGCAGGTCGCGCAGCACGGCGCGGCCGGCATCGCGGTCGTCGCTGGCGATGACGGCGGCGGCGCGCTCGCGCAGGCTCTCGACGGCGGCAAGCTTCATCAGGCTACGGACCTCGCGGCCGATGACGACGACCAGCGCCAGCACGGTCAGCGCGGCAAGGCCCGCACCGAGCCAGCCGAGGCTTGCGCTGCGCGCGAACAGGCTTTCGATGAGCTGCGCGATGCCGAGGCCGATGGCGAGCGACACGAGGCCGCCCAGCGCGATCCAGAACATCCGGCCCCAGCGGAAGCGCCGCTGCGGCGGAAGGAAGGCGGTCGCGACGGGAAGCGAAGGCTCCGGCTCCGGCGCGAGCAGGATCGTCGTGCCGCTCCGGCTTCGGCCGGTGGCCTGATCCTCCGCGGAAACCGTGACGTCCGGATCGTCCAGCCGAAAGGCCGCCGGCCGGCGGGGAGAGGGGCCAGTGGTCATTGCAGCCGGTCCCCCATCAGGAATTGCAGTGCGCGGTCGAGCCGGATGTGGGGCAGGATGACGCTGCCGTCGCCGTCTCGCGGGATTTTCGGCGGCCGCAGTTTCAGGAAGCGATAATCGGCCTCCTGCGCGGTGGTGTCGCTCAAGCCCTGAAAGGCGCTTCTGCCCGCCTGGTCGAACAGGGTTTCCGCGTCGGCGGGCAGATCGCCGGGAAAAAGGGCCACTTCGGCTTCGCCGTCGAAGGTCTCGGACCCCAGCGTCTGCCCGGCTGCGGGCACGCCGACGATGGTGGCGAGGCTCTCGCCGTTCCGCCGCACGGTGGCCTCGCGCGTGGCGCGGACGGCCGCCAGCGCGATGACATCCACTTCGCTGCCCGCGAATTCCGCCCGTTCGGCGGCGCGCATCACCATGCGCCGGACGATGGATTCCAGCCGGTCGTGGTTGATGTGATGCAGATGGTCGGCCTTGGTGGCCGCGAACAGGATCTTCTCGATCTTGGGGTTGAACATGCTGCCGAGGATCGTGCGCCGCCCGACGCGGAAACAGGCGAGGATGGAAGCGAGAGCGCCTTCCAGATCCCGCAGCGCCTCCGGCCCCGCATTGAAAGCGGCGAGCGCGTCCACCACGACGATCTGCCGGTCGAGTCGGGCGAAATGCTCGCGGAAGAATGGCCGCACCACCACGGATTTATAAGCCTCGAAGCGCCGCCGCATCATGGCCCAGACCGAGCCCTTGGGCGCTTCGCCGCCGTCCGGCAGGGCCAGCGGCGCGAAGGTCAAAGCCGGCGATCCGGCAAGGTCCCCGGGCATCAGGAAGCGGCCGGGCGGAAGCATGCTCATGGCGTAACGCTCGTCCCGGCACGCGCGCAGATAGGCCGTGAACAACTCTGCGGACGTCACCACGGCGAGTTCGTCCGCCGGGGCGAGCGGGTCCATGGTGGCGAGATGGGTGCGCCATGGCGCCGAGACCGCCGCGCGGGGGTGACGCTGCGCCAGCGCCAGC
>DATMEW010000076.1:0-12174 GCA_035556495.1 Xanthobacteraceae bacterium
ATCACATCATGATAACGGAAGGCTACGGCTTGCGAATACGGATGTACAGCGCCCCCTCGCCGCCGTGGCCGATCGCCGCGGTTTCGAAGCCGGTCACCATCCTGCGAAAGGCTGGCAGCCCGAGCCACAGGGGCACCTCGCGCCGCAGGACCCCGGCCTCCCGTTCCGCATAGGCTCCCGTCCGCTGCCCCTTGCCGGTGATGACCAGCACAGTGCGGATGCCGTCGCGCTGGGCGCGCTGCAAGGTGCTTTCGAGAATCGCATGAGCCTGCGCCCGCGTCATGCCGTGCAGGTCGAGCCGCAGGCCGATCTGCTCCGCGCCCCGGGCGAGCCTGCGCAGCTCCCGGCGCGTCAGGACGGAGCCCGCGGGAACCGCCGGCGGGCGCGGCGCGGTCAGCGCAACATTGACGCGCACTCCCGCGGCCGAACCCGGTTTGACGCCGGTCCGCCAAACAGCTTTCGCGGCAGCCTCCTTGCCCGGCGCCAGCGCCGGCGCATCGGCGGCGGACGCCTTTGGCGCAGCTTTCGCGATCCGGGCCGGCAACGGACGCAGCGGCTGGATCGTCCGCGTCACCTCTCCCCATATGCTGCGCTCCTCCTCGGAGAGCACACGGCGACGGCGGCCACGGGGCGGGCCTTTGGCAGGCGGGTCAGCGGACATGATCAGCAAACATGGTCAGCGGGCATGGCCGTCCGCCGCAACTGCGCGATCCGGACGCGCGCGCGGCAGCGGCGGGTCTGTGACGGCCTGGCCGGCGGACAGTTCCGCGGTCATCGCCGGCGCCCGCGGCGGCCGGGGCGACGGCAGCGGGAGCCCGTGCGCGGTCGCGGCCGGGTCCAGCCCCTTCGGCGCCAGCATGGCGAAAGTCGCCGGATGGCGCAGCCGGCCGGCGATCCGGCCGGCCTCGTCCCCCGCGCCGAAATAGATGTCGGCGCGCGCCGGGCCGATGATGGCCGAGCCGGTATCCTGACCGATCATCAGCCGGTTGAACGGCGTCGCCGCATCCTCTCCCGCGATCGGCAATTCGCCGAAAATGTAGAACGGCGTGCCATAGACATGGAGATGGCGGTCCACCGCGATGGAGCGCCAGGCCGTCAGGGGAATGCCCTGCGCGCCCACGGCCTCCCGGTCCCCCGAGAGGCCGACGACCCGGAAGAACACATAGGACTGGTTGGCGCGGCGCACCTCGGCCACGTCGTCATCGGGGGCCGAGGCCATCCATTTGCGGATCGCGTCCATCGACATCTGCTCCCGGGGAACGATCCCCCGGTCGATCAGCACCCGCCCGACCGGCGTATAGGGCCAGCCGTTATGGGCGTCGTAGTTGATGCGCAGCAGCGTGCCGTCCTCCAGACGGATACGGCCTGACCCCTGAATCTGGATGAAGAACACATCGGCCGGATCGCGCACATAGCAGATTTCGAGATGCTGCCCATCCAGCGCGCCCTGCTCGATGGCGGTGCGGTCATGATAGGCGACGAGCGCGCCGGAAGCAGTGCGCCGGCTGACCGCGCCCTTGTTGGACGCGCTCTGGCCCGGCGCCGGCTTGACGGCCGGCACGAGATCGCGTGGCCGCCGGTAAACCGGCACGGGGAATTCGGGGCTGGGAAAGCGCGAGCCGTCCACGATCGGCTCGTAATAGCCGGTCAGGAAGCCCGCGCCCTCGCCAAGCCGGGAGATGCGCAGCGGCGTGAAATGACTTTCAAAGAACGCCCGCGCCCCGGCCGCATCCTGCGGGCCGGCCTTGACCGCATCGGCGCAGGCGCCCCGCAGGGCGGCGAACACCGGGCGGCGGTCCCGGTCGGACCCGCGGCCCCGCAGCACGGCCTCGCAGCTTGCGAGAAAGGTGGCGAGGGCTGCCGGATGGTCGTCCTGCGCCCAGCCGGGCAGATCGGCCCAGGCCATCGGTTCGTATTGGGTTTCGGGATGGGTCAGCGCGGTCGCCGCGGCCTGCCCCGATGCCGCAGCCCCGGTGACGATGGAAACGGCCAGCCCGGCCAGCAGCGCCGCGCCATATCGGAAGCCTGCGGAAGCGTGGCGACGGCGGAGGTGTCCGGTCATCACCCTCCCGCCCGTCCTACTGGCCCGCCTCGGTGGCGACCAGCTTCCAGTTGGGATCGCGCGAGCCGAGGTTCCGTGAGAAGGTCCAGACATCGGTCACGTCGGTCACGGCCTCGGCGTTGCCGTCGACCACCTCGCCGTTCCGTGCGCGCGTGACGGAAACAAGCTGGGACACGAAGCGGATCGTGACATGGGCGTTGCCGTCCCGCACTTCCGCCCCCGTGAGATCGGCCTTGTCGATTCCGACAAACCGGGTCTCGACTTTCTCGCCGCGGGATTCGCGGTCGCGGATGGCGGCCTCGAAGCCGTCGTAGACATCCTTCGACAGCAGGTTCCGCAGCGTCGCCCGGTCGCCCTCCGCATAGGCGGTCACGATCATCTCATAGGCAGCTTTCGCGCCGGAGATGAAATGGCCGGGATCGAACGAAGCGTCCCCGCCGCGGATCGCGCTCAGGCCAGCCGCCAGCGGGGTCCCGGGCTCGGCGACGCCCTTCCAGCGCTCGGCGGCCTCTTCCTCCGTTTCCACCGGCGCGGCCGGTTCGGCGCGCTGGGTCCGGCCTGGCAGGCTCACGACATTGTCAGAAGCGCCGTGGCCGGTTTCCCGGGGCGTATAGGGGTCGAACGGCGGCCGCTCCCGGCCGGTCCGCTGACCCAATACGCTGCGCAGCCGCAGAAAGATGAATACGGCCAGGGCCAGAAAAATGATGGTGTAGATGTCGAACACGTCTGACAATCTTTCGCTGATCCGGCTAGTCCGCCCCGGAGTTCCGGGCCGTCCGGCGCATCCGCTTCCCACGCAACCGGATGTGGCGGTAAGCGACCAGGCGGAACACCGGTTCCACGCTTATATGTAGGCGCAGTCCAGAGTCGACCAGAGGCTTCAACCCCGTCATGGGATATCGAGATCAGCCGCTCAGCCTGCCCGTCGCCGCATCCGCCGCATGCGGACGGCGTTTTCGCGCGCCTGACGGCGAGTCTAGACGAATGAGGCGACCGCGCCAACACGGCGGAGGGCGCTCATTATGGGATTGATCCGATGGCTGCTACTGGCGCTGGCGCTGCTGCCCTTCGCGGAAATCGCCGTCTTCATCGCCGTCGCAACCACCATTGGCGCGTTCCAGGCTTTCGTGCTGCTGGGCGCGCTGTGCCTGCTCGGCGTCCTGCTGATGCGGCATTTCGGGCTGGCCCAGCTCAGCCGAATGCGGCTGCATGCCGCGGACGGCGGCTTTCAGACCATCAGCATCGCGGAAGGCAGCATGGCCCCATTCATGGCCGCGCTGCTGCTGGCGATTCCGGGATTCATCACCGACGCCGTCGCGGCGCTGATCTTCGCCGCGCTGCTGCTGCGCCGCCTCGGTTTCCTCGGGGGAACCATCCTGGCCTCCCCATCCTCCGGCGCCACGCGCGCGACCCGGCACAATGACGACGGCATCGTCGATCTCGCGCCGGACCAGTGGCATGTCGAGCCGCAGCCGCGGCTCGACAATCCGGATGATCCGGACCGGCGCGCGGGGCCGTGACATCACCGGCCGGACGCCGGAGCATGACCCCGAAAAATGGGCGCCGGGTTTCGAACGCGATCATGCCCTGCTGCGCCGCCTTGTCGCGACGGAGGCGGGTGTGTTAGCAGCGCGCGTGCGCGGCATCAGGGCGGCCCCCAGGGGCTGAGCCAGGCCCATCGGCGCGCGGGCAGGACATGCAGAGGTTCCGGACATGAATACCAACGCCAACGGCAATCCCCCCGGCCAGCCGCAGGAAGGCGCGCCGGACACGGCACCGCAGCTCAACTGTCTGACGCAATATATCAAGGACTTCTCTTTCGAGAATCCCAATGCGCCCGGTTCGATCGCCGGCCTTCAGTCCCAGCCCAACATCAACGTGAACGTGAATGTTGCGGCCAACCAGCTTGGCGACAACGATTACGAAGTGACGCTGACCCTGGACGGCCGGGCCGAGGCCAACGGCACGCTGCTGTATAATTTCGAACTGACCTATGGCGGCGCGTTCCGCATGTTCAACATGCCGCAGGACGCCGTGCAGCAGATCCTGATGGTGGACTGCCCGCACCTGCTGTTCCCGTTCGCGCGGGAGATCGTCGCATCCTCCGTCGGCAACAGCGGCTTCCCGCCCCTGCTGCTCGGCGCGATCAACTTCTTCGCGCTGTTTCAGCAACGGATCGCGGAACTCCAGGCCGAGGCACCGGCCGCCGGCGCGCCGAACTGAGCTGCCACCTCATCCGATCAGCGCTCCGGCATCGCATTTTCCCGCGGCGCCGGAGTGTCATAGCGGCCCCATAGCGGCGCATCGCCCAGACCCGCAACGAAAGCGGCGTGGGCGGCGAGGTCCTCCGCCGAAAGCGGCGTGGGCAACGGCATCGGCCGTACCTGCACCGGCTCGGCCACGCGGACGGTTTCCGTCACGGTCGTCGTGGTTTCGACCAGTACGAGACGGGTCTGCCGCTGGCCCGTGAGTTCGACATAGACCTCCGCCAGCAGTTCGGCATCGAGCAAAGCGCCGTGTCTGGTGCGGCGGGAATTGTCCACGCCATAACGGGTGCAGAGATCGTCCAGCCGGTTCGACGCGCCGGGATGCTTGCGCCGCGCCAGCATCAGGGTGTCGATCACGCGCTCGCGGCCGATCGGCGCGATGTCGCAGCGCTCCAGTTCGGCATTGATGAAGTTGGTGTCGAACATCGCGTTATGGGCGACGATGGGCGCTTCCCCGATGAAGTCCATCAGTTCCCGGGCGATCTCGGCGAATAATGGTTTGTCCTTGAGAAACTCGATGGACAGCCCGTGAACCGCGAAAGCCTCCTGCGGCATGTCGCGCTCGGGATTGAGATATTTGTGAAACACTTGCCCGGTCGGCATGCCGTTGAGCAGCTCGATACAGCCGATTTCGACCATGCGGTCCCCCTGATAGGGATCGAGGCCGGTGGTCTCCGTATCGACGACGATTTCGCGCATCGGTCAGGCTTCTCTGTCAGCTTCTCTCGTCGGGCGCGGATCTGTCGCGCCGCGGCGTCATTTTAGCAGCCGCCGCCAGAATCGTATCCACCTGCGCGCGCGCCGCGTCGAAACCCTGTGAACTGTCGATCACGAAATCGGCCCGGGCGCGCTTGTCGGCATCGGGCACCTGCTTGGCCAGGATCGCCGCGAATTTCTCCTCGGTCATGCCGGGCCGGGCGAGCACCCGCTCGCGCTGAATCTCCGGCGGCGCCGAGACCACGACGACGGCGTCCATCCGCCGGTCCCCCCCGGTCTCGAACAACAGCGGAATATCCAGCACGACCACCGGGACGCCGGCGGCCTCCGCCGCCCGCCCGAAATCGATCTCCGCCTCCCGCACATGGGGATGGACGATAGTCTCCAGCCGCCGCAGCGCCGCCGTGTCATTCAGCACCCGCGCGCCGAGTTTGGCCCGGTCGACCCTGCCGTCCGCCGTGGTGCCGGGAAACGCCGCCTCGATCAACGCCGGCAAGGTCGTTTCATACAAGCGATGCACGGTCGCGTCGGCGTCATGCACCGGCACGCCGGCATCGCGGAACATCTGCGCAGTGGCGCTCTTGCCCATGCCGATGGAACCGGTGAGACCCAGCACGATCATGATTCAATCCGCCACCAATCCCGCGACCCGCAGATAAGCGAGCACCGGCAGGAGCGGCAGGCCGAGGATGGTCGTGAAATCTCCCTCGATCCGTGCGAACAGATGCACCCCGAGCCGTTCGAGCTGATAGGCGCCGACGCTGCCCAGCACCGCGTCGCCCGCCTCGTCCAGATAGCGGTCCAGAAATCGTTCGGAGAAATCCCGCATGGTCAGCCGGGCGACATCCACACCCTCGAACACCACGCCGCCGTCCTGCACCAACGCAAAGCCGGACACGATCTCATGGGTCCGCCCGCGCAAAGCCAGCAGTTGCCGCCGCGCGGCGGCGCGGTCCGGCGGCTTGTGAAACCGCTCGTCTCCGAGCGCCAGTACCGAATCGGCACCCAGCACCATGCGGCCGGGATGACGGCCGGAGACATCGGCCGCCTTGGCGGCCGCCAGCATCCGTGCGGTGTCGCGCGATGTCCGATTCCGCGCGGCATCTTCCAAGGCGCGTTCGTCGATATCGGCAGGGTCGGCCTCCACGCGGAGCCCGGCCCGGGTCAGCATCGCCCTGCGGCTTTCGCTTTTCGAGGCGAGCACGAGGGCATTCGGTGACAACCAGAGAGTCATCGCGGCATCCGGTTCAGGTCTCGTCGGGCGCGCGGCGACGGCGTTCCGCCAGCAGCTTCAGCACCGCCGCCGCGGTTTCCTCGATGGAACGACGGGTCACATCGATGCTCGGCCAGTCGTGACGCGCGCACAGCCGCCGGGAATAGGCGATTTCGTCGGAAACCGCCTGCTTGTCGACATAGTCGCTGTCGTCGTTGCCGGCGTTCAGTCCCAGGAGCCGGTTCTGGCGGATCTGCACGATCCGCTCGGGGCTGGCATAGAGGCCGACGACCAGCGGTTTCTTCAGCGCCTCGACCTGTGGCGCCAGCACCACGCCGGGCACCAGCGGCACATTGCCGGTCTTCACGCCACGATTGGCGAGATAGATCGAGGTCGGCGTTTTGGACGTGCGCGAGACGCCGACCAGCACCACATCGGCTTCTTCCAGTCCCTCGACATACTGGCCGTCGTCATGGAGCATGGTGAAGTTCAGCGCCTCGATACGGCGGAAATATTCAGCATTCAGGACGTGCTGGGCGCCGACCCGGTGCAGGGTCTCGCCGCCGAGATAGGATTGCAGCAGTTGCAGCACGGGCCGCAGGATGTTGAGGAAAGGCACGCCCAGATCGCGGCATTTGTCCTCAAGCCGCACCGTCAGGTCGTCATCCAGCAGCGTATAGAGCACAAGACCCGGCGATTCCTCGATTTCCGCCAGCACGCGGTCAAGCTGCCGGGAAGTCCGCACCAGCGGATAGACATGCTCGACCGGCAGCATCCGCGTGTATTGCGCGGTGGCGGCCCGGGCAACGGTCGTCAGCGTCTCGCCGGTCGCGTCGGACACCAGATGAAGGTGGAAATAGCTGCCGCTCAAAGGCGCTGCCTGTCGCTGCGGTGGTTCGGGACCCGCTCAATTCCTTGGGACGGGAGGTGGATTGCTGTGGAAGAGGCCATGCCCCGCCGGATTAGGCAAGCAAGGCGGCGGGATAACCCTGCCCTCCTGTCCACACCGTCACCCTGGGGATGCGCAACAGCGGCACAGCAGCCCTGGCTGGGGACATGTGAACAGGCTGGGGACACGACCCGCCCGGCACACGCAGAAATGCCCGTTCCGAGGCGGCCAAGCGGTTTTCGCGCCGCGCCGGAAAGATTCCGGCGACCAGACCCGGCTGTGGAATATCGGTCCATAATCTGTGAAAGCCGAGTTGCCGGCATTGATCACGGTCAAGCCTACAAAAGACTTTCTCTAGAAAGATTGATCTTTGAGATGGGACAGGCTTTGGTCAGGCGGTGAACATGCCTGTCTCAAAGCCCCTGCTCGCGGTTCTCGATGGCGAGAAACGCATCCCCCCGCCGGTCTGGATGATGCGCCAGGCCGGGCGCTATCTGCCCGAATATCGCGAGATGCGGGCAACGGCAGGGGGATTTCTCGATCTCTGCTTCAATCCGGGCTTCGCGGCGGAAGTGACCCTTCAGCCGATCCGGCGTTTCGGGTTCGATGGCGCGATCCTGTTTTCCGATATTCTGGTGATCCCTCATGCTCTGGGCCAGAGTCTGCGGTTCGCCGCCGGCGAAGGACCCCAGCTCGACCCGATCACGGATCGTGCCGGGATTGCCCGGCTCGGTGCGGTGGATCAGGACAAGCTTGAGCCGGTTTACGAGACCATCGCGCGGGTGAAGCCGGAACTGCCGGATCATGTGACATTCCTCGGCTTCTGCGGCGCGCCATGGACGGTGGCGAGCTACATGATCGCGGGCCATGGCACGCCGGATCAGGCGCCTGCCCGGCTGTTCGCCTATCGCGAACCGGAAGCTTTCGCCGAATTGATGGATCTTCTGGTGGAAAGCTCCGTTGCGTATCTGGTGCGCCAGCTTCAGGCGGGCGTCGAGGCGGTGCAGATTTTCGACACCTGGGCCGGTATCCTGCCCCCGGAGGAATTCGCCCGTTGGTCGATCGAGCCGACCCGGCGGATCGTGGCAGGCGTGCGCGCGGCCGTTCTCGGCGCACGAATCATCGGATTTCCCCGCGATGCCGGGACCAATCTCCCGGCCTATGCCCGCAGGACGGGCGTGAACGCCGTGGGGCTCGACTGGATGATCGATAAAACCTTCGCACGTGAACAGGTGCAGGCGATGTTGCCGGTGCAGGGCAATCTCGATCCGTTGGCGTTGCTGACGGGAGGCCCGGCGCTCGACCGGGCGGTGGACGCCGTGCTGGCCGCTTTTGGAGACGGCCCGCTGATCTTCAATCTCGGCCATGGCATCCTGCCGCAGACGCCGATCCCCCATGTGGAACGCATGCTGGCGCGGGTGCGGGCGTGGCGGCCAGATCGTGCCGGAGAGGCAAGCCCCGGTGTATGAATGGCTGAAAGCCTTTCATGTCATCGCGGTCATCTCATGGATGGCCGGCATGCTCTACCTGCCGCGGCTGTTCGTCTATCACTGCGAGGCGCCCATAGGCTCGCCGCAGTCCGAGACTTTCAAGGTCATGGAACGGCGGCTGCTCAAGGCCATCATCAATCCGGCCATGATCGCGACCTGGCTGCTCGGTCTCTGGCTGGCATGGGACAGCGGCTTCTACATGAGCGGCTGGATGCATGCGAAATTCGCGCTCGTGCTGGTGCTGTCCGGCATCCATGGGCTGCTGACCGGCTGCGTGCGGGATTTTGCGCTGGACCGCAACCAGAGATCGCAACGATTTTATCGGATCATCAACGAGGTGCCGGCGGTGCTGATGATCGGCATCGTCATTCTGGTCATCGTCAAGCCGTTCTGAGGGAACAAGCGGCGCGGCTGCGGCTTGAAAGGAAGTTCGGCTTTTCCGCTTTCGAAGCCGGCCGATCACGCCGAACCGGCGTCGGTGCGCGCTGTTCGATACCTCCGGCGTGGCATGTCTGCGTGGTATTTCCGGTGCGATATTCCGGCTCTTGTACGGGCCCTTGCGCGGCGTCCGGTTTTTTCCTATCTTGCGCTCATCCCACCGATTGCAGGCGGATGTCGCTGTAAGCCGAACGCAACTTCGCGATCCGGCCACGACCTCCGAATCGACATCTCTCCGGCGCGTTCATGTCCGGGTGCAGGTGGCGAATGCCAGCCTGAGGTTCCGACGGCGCCCGCCGTAACCGGACTGTGACCATCCCTCCCATAGGACGACCCCCCGTATGCGGGAAATGAAACTCCAGGACTTGAAGTCCAAAGCGCCCGGCGATCTTGTCGCCTTCGCCGAGGAGCACGAGGTCGAAAACGCCTCGACCATGCGAAAGCAGGAATTGATGTTCGCCATCCTGAAGCAGCTCGCTGCCAAGGAGGTGGATATCATCGGCGAAGGCGTCGTCGAGGTGCTGTCGGACGGTTTCGGCTTCCTGCGCTCGCCGGAAGCGAATTACCTGCCCGGGCCGGACGACATCTATGTTTCGCCCTCCCAGATCCGCCGCTTCGGTCTGCGCACCGGCGACACAATCGAAGGCGAGATCCGCAGCCCCAAGGAAGGCGAACGCTATTTCGCGCTGCTCAAGGTCAACACGATCAATTTCGAGGACCCGGACAAGCAGCGCCACAAGGTCAACTTCGACAATCTGACGCCGCTCTATCCCGACGAGCGGCTGCGGATGGAGCATGACGATCCGACCAAGAAGGATCTGTCCGCCCGCATCATCGACATCGTCGCGCCGATCGGCAAAGGCCAGCGCGCCCTCGTCGTCGCGCCGCCGCGCACCGGCAAGACGGTGCTCCTCCAGAACATCGCCCATGCCATCACCGCCAATCATCCGGAATGCTATCTGATCGTGCTGCTGATCGACGAGCGGCCGGAGGAAGTGACCGACATGCAGCGTTCGGTGAAGGGCGAGGTCGTCTCCTCAACCTTCGACGAGCCGGCGGTGCGCCACGTCCAGGTCGCGGAAATGGTGATCGAGAAGGCCAAGCGTCTCGTCGAGCACAAGCGCGACGTCGTGATCCTGCTGGATTCGATCACGCGCCTCGGCCGCGCCTACAACACCGTGGTGCCGTCCTCCGGCAAGGTGCTGACCGGCGGCGTCGATGCTAACGCCCTGCAACGGCCCAAGCGCTTCTTCGGCGCGGCGCGCAACATCGAGGAAGGCGGCTCGCTGACCATCATCGCCACGGCGCTGATCGACACCGGCAGCCGCATGGACGAAGTGATCTTCGAAGAGTTCAAGGGCACCGGCAATTCGGAGTTGATCCTCGACCGCAAGGTGGCGGACAAGCGCACCTTCCCGGCCATCGACATCACCCGCTCCGGCACCCGCAAGGAAGAACTGCTCACCGATCCGCAGCAGCTCAAGAAGATGTATGTGCTGCGCCGCATCCTCAATCCGATGGGGACGATGGACGCCATCGACTTCCTGCTGGACAAGCTGCGCTCGACCAAGACCAACGGCGAGTTCTTCGAATCGATGAATACGTGAGGCGGATCCGGACCGGCTCTGCCGGGTCCGGAAATGTCAGCGGTTCGATGAATGCCCGGCCTTGTACCGGGCATTCGCATATTTGATTGCTGCTGGTTTCAGCCCGGCGTCGTTTCCGCAGGCTTCTGCATGTCCGCCACCGTCGCCGCGATTGCGTCGGACGATGTCACTGGCAGCGAGCAGCGCTCGCCGACGCAGATAAAGGCGGCGGCTTCCATGCCGGCGGCCTGCGCCGCGGAGATCTTGTCCCGCGCGGGATGGGACGCAGCGAGCCCTTCGGCGCGGGGCGCGCGCAGCACGGTGCGGTCCGCAAAGGGCAGCGCCAGCGCAGCCTGAACCAGCGCATCGGCCGCGGCGCCCTGCCCCGTCACCACGATCTCGGCGATGCGCAGCCGCAGGTCGACGGCATTGAGCTGGCCGATATGGGTGAACAGGCTTTCCGCCGCGGCGGATGTCACGCCGGAGATCAGCGCATCGGCTTTGGTGCGCCACTGGTCGCCGCCGGCGAGCGCGGCCAGCCGCACCAGATTCTGCGCTGCCATGGAATTAGCGTTGGGGATCGCGTCGTCGGATGTGGAGGCTGGCCGCACCACCAGCCCTTCGGCATCATCGGCGGTCAGGTAATAACCTCCGTTGTCGGCATTGGCGTAATGACGGTCGAGCGCATTCTGCCATGCGACCGCCTGGCTGAGGTAAGCGTGGTTGCCCGTGATCTCGAACAGCGCCAGCGCCGCGCCGATCATCGCGGCATGGTCTGAAGCAAGCCCCGGGAAGGTCAGCTTCCCCTTGCGCCATGAATGGCCGAGCCGGTCGTTGCGGGTCATGTGCTGTTTGATGAAAGCGAAGGCGCGCTCGGCCATGTCGCGCCATGACGGCTGCGAGAAGGCGACCGCAGCCTGCGCCAGCGCGGCGATCGTCATGCCATTCCAATCGGCCAGCACCTTGTCGTCGAGGCCGGGACGCACGCGGCGATTCCGTCGCGCGAGCAGCTTTTCCCTGAGCATGGCGAGCCGTGTCTCGTCCGCATCGCTCGCCGGCACCGAGGCGAGCCGGTTCGGAATGTTGTGGCCCTCGAAATTCCCCGCATCGGTGATGTCATAGTGGCGCGCGAAGAAAGCGGCATCCTCCGCCCCGAGCACGTCCTCGATCTCGGCGCGGGACCAGACGTAGAACTTGCCTTCCTCGCCTTCCGTATCGGCATCGAGCGAGGCGGCGAAAGCACCCTCCGCCGTCGTCATCTCGCGGATGAGCCAGCCGACCGTTTCTTCCGCGCGCCTCTTGAAGAGCACATTGCCGTCGCGGCTGTGAGCCAGCGCCAGCAGGCCGAGCAACTGGGCGTTGTCGTAAAGCATCTTCTCGAAATGCGGGACCAGCCATTTGTCATCGACGGAATAGCGCGCGAAGCCGCCGCCGAGATGATCGTAGATGCCGCCGTTGCTGATGCGCTCCAGCGTCAGCGCGAACAGATCGTTGAAGCGTGGCTCGCCGGTG
>DATMEW010000077.1:0-10599 GCA_035556495.1 Xanthobacteraceae bacterium
GCGGCATTCCTCGGCATAGGCCGGGTCGGTCGAGATCGACTGGATACGCAGGAAGGCGAACAGCCGCTCAAGGCTCTTGTCGAGATCGGCGTCGATCCGGTCGAGCACGGCGGGGAGAGCTTCTTTCGGTGTCATGCGGCACATCCTGCGGACTCATCTGGCGTAAGCCGTAGTATCCGCCGCGCGGCGCGCCATCGCAATGCGTCCGGGCGACCGCGTGCTTAGGGTCCGATCCAACTTCGCTGAATCAGACCCGTCGGTTACCTTTTTGTTTGAGCATGATCTTTTCCGAAAACCGGTTCCCACTTTTCGGGATCATGCTCTACCGCCGCAGAATGCCGCCCAGCGTACTGCGGACGATGGCGCGGCCGATGGTGGAACCGGTGCGCCCGCCGATGGACTTGCCGATATCAGCCGCCACCTGTCCGGCGACACGGTTGGTGACGCTGCGCGTCACCTCGCGGGCGATCACCTGCGTGGTGGAGAGGCGCGTTCCGCGCGGACGGCTGGTGCCGAACAGCCCACCGAGGAAGCCACCGACCGAACCCAGCAAGCCACCGCCGCCATTGGTCGCAGCTTCGGCCTCGGCGGCCGTTTTCGCGACCCGGGATTGCAGCACCTCATAGGCGGATTCCGAATCCACCGCGGTGTCGTATTTGCCCTTGAGCGGCGAGCGGGCGATCAGCGCCTTGCGCTCTGTCTCCGTCACCGGGCCGAGCCGCGCGGACGGCGGGCGGATCAGACAGCGCTCGACGATGGAGGGCGTGCCCTTGCCTTCGAGGAAGGACACCAGCGCCTCGCCGGTGGCGAGTTCGGTGATGGCCTTGGCGGTGTCCACCTTCGGGTTGGCGCGGAAGGTCTCCGCCGCCGCGCGCACGGCGCGCTGGTCGCGCGGCGTGAAGGCGCGCAATGCGTGCTGCACGCGGTTGCCGAGCTGGGCCAGCACGGCGTCCGGCACGTCCAGCGGATTCTGCGTGACGAAATAGACGCCGACGCCCTTGGAGCGGATCAGCCGCACCACCTGTTCGATCTTGTCCAGCAGCGCCTTGGGCGCGTCGTCGAACAACAGATGCGCCTCGTCGAAGAAGAACACGAGCTTGGGCTTGTCCGGATCGCCGACCTCGGGCAGCACCTCGAACAGTTCCGACAGCAGCCACAGCAGGAAGGTGGCATAGAGCCGCGGATTGGACATCAGCTTGTCGGCGGCAAGGATGTTGACGACACCGCGGCCGTCGCGGTCGGTCCTCATGAAGTCGGCGATCGACAGCGCCGGCTCGCCGAAGAATTTTTCCGCGCCCTGATTCTCCAGCACCAGAAGCTGGCGCTGGATCGCGCCGACGCTCTGCTTGGTGACGTTGCCATACTGCCGCGCGAGCTTCACGGCCTCGGGGTCATCCACGATGTGAGACAGGATAGCGCGGAGGTCCTTCAGGTCCATCAGCAGCAGGCCGGAATCATCAGCGATGCGGAAGGCGATGTTGAGCACGCCCTCCTGCGTGTCGTTGAGGTCGAGCAGGCGCGACAGCAGCAGCGGCCCGACCTCCGAGATCGTGGCGCGGATCGGGTGGCCCTGTTCGCCGAACAGATCCCAGAACACGACCGGGAATTCATCCGGCTGATAGGCGAGGCCCATACCCTCTGCACGCTTGACGAATGCCTCTTTCGCTTCGGCGACCATGGCGATGCCGGAAAGATCGCCCTTGATGTCCGCCGCGAACACCGGCACGCCGGCGCGCGAGAAACCCTCCGCGAGAATCTGCAACGTCACCGTCTTGCCGGTGCCGGTCGCGCCGGTGACAAGGCCGTGCCGGTTCGCGAGCGGCAGCGCCAGCACTTCCGCCTTGGCGTCGGCTCCTTCGGCCCGCCCGACGAAAATCGTCCCGGCCTGATCGACATCGCTCATTCACGCCCCCTGGTCATAACCGCTTCCCATGCCGCCTGCCGCCATACCGCCCGCGCAGGATATCAAAGGCCACGGCGAACGTCACCGCCGTTCACCGACATGCCAACGAACCGTCATCGTCGCGACCGCGCGGCGCTATATATGACGCGACACATGACACCATGGCGATGCGTCCCGCGGCAACCTCCGTTTGCAATCATTCTGATCATGCACGAAGACTTGTGTTCCGGCGACCGGCCCGTCATGATGGCTGCAACAAAGATCGACGGGGCGAGGCCACAGATGGACGAACTCATTCAGCGCATTGTCGCTGCGGTCGGCGTTGAGCCGGCAGTTGCCGAAAAAGCGATCGGCATCATCTTCGACTTTCTGATGAAAGACGGTCCGAGCGACAAGGTTCAGGGGCTGGTCGATGCCATTCCCGGCGCAGCGGCCGCGCTTGAGAAAGCCCGTGCGGACGCCGGCGGCGGCGGCATGTTCAACCTCGGCGGCGTGATGGGGGCGGGCTCACGGCTCATGGGCCTCGGCCTCGGCATGGGCGACGTGCAGGGTGTCACGCGCGAAGTGATGGGCTTCGCACGGGAGAAGGCGGGCGAGGACAAGGTCGCCGAGATCGTGGCCGCGGTGCCCGGCCTCAGCCAGTTCGTCTGACCCGGCAGATCCGATGTCCTATCCGATCAGCCACCTCGACGGTTGCGACGACGAGGCGATCGTCCGTCTCAAGAAAGCCGGTGTCCGCACCACGGAGCGGCTTCTGGCACTCGCCGGCACGGCGAACGGCCGCAGGGCGCTGGCGGAACGAACGGGGCTCGACCCTGCACAGCTTCTCGCCTTCGCCAATATGGCGGATCGAATGCGCCTGCCCGGCATGGGGAAGGAATATGCCAGCCTCATGCAGGCGGCCGGCGTCAAAACCGTCCGCGAACTGAAATACCGCAACCCCGCGCGGCTCGCCAAGGCGATGGCGGAAGCGAACGCCAAGCGCAAGCTCGTGCGCGTGCTGCCGTCCGAACAGGCCATCGAGCGCTGGGTCGACGCCGCCAAAACCCTGAACATCAAGATCAGCTACTGACGGGCCGGCCTCGCTGCGTCGAGGTTCCCGCACTTTCGGGAGTGGGCAGAAGCGGGCGAACGACCGCTTGACTCCATTCCGCGCGCCGCGCAAAGCCACGCCATGGCGCAGGCGCTTTCCCGATCATCCACCCCCTCCTCCGGTTCCCCGCCGGCGGCCGCAACGCTGCCCGCGCTGCTGCGCGCGGGACGCCCCCTCGTCATGGGCATCCTCAACATCACGCCGGATTCCTTTTCGGACGGTGGCCGCTTCATCGCGCCCGAGGCGGCGCTGGACCAGGCCCGGCGCATGATCGCGGCGGGCGCCGACATCATCGACATCGGCGCGGAATCCACCCGGCCCTATGGCGGCATGCAGCCCGTCACCGCCGAGGAGGAGATCGCGCGGCTGGAGCCGGTGCTCGGCCGCGTCGCCGCGCTGGGCGCACCGGTGTCCATCGACACCATGAAAGCCGCGGTGGCGGACTGGGCCTTCGCGCAGGGCGCGGCGATCGGCAACGACGTCTGGGGCCTGCAACGCGATCCCGCCATGGCGCAGACCATCGCGCGCTGGAAGCTGCCGGTGGTCGTCATGCACAACCGCGACGAGGCCGATGCGTCAATCGACATCATGGCGGATATCGAGGCGTTCTTCGCGCGCACCATCGCCATCGCCGACGAAGCCGGCATCGCCCGCGATGCGCTGGTGCTCGACCCTGGCATCGGCTTCGGCAAGACGCCGGAGCAGAGCCTGACGGTGCTCGGACAGCTTGGGCGCCTGAAGCGGTTCGGCCTGCCGCTGCTGGTCGGCGCCTCACGCAAGCGTTTCATCGCCTCGGTCACGCCGTCGGAGCCGACGGAACGCATCGGCGGCTCCATCGCCAGCCATCTCATCGCGGCCGAGAGCGGCGCGGCCATCGTCCGCGTCCATGACGTCGCCGAGACGGTTCAAGCCCTGCGCGTCGCAGCAGCCATCAGGAAGATGCGTTCATGAGCGCCCTGCCGGACAGCGACCGCATCTTCGTGCGCGGCGTCACCGTTCACGCCTTTCATGGCGTGATGCCGCACGAGGCCGAAGTCGGCCAGGTGTTCAGGATCGATCTCGATCTCGACGTCGATCTCGGCGAGGCGGCCCAGTCGGACCGGCTGGTGGACACGGTCGGTTACGATCAGGTCGTCGCCGTCGCCTGCGAGGCTTTCGTCGCGCAGCGCCATCGTCTCATCGAGGCGGCGGCCGGTGCGGTGGCGCAGGCGCTGCTGGCCCGCTTCACGCGCATCGCGGCGGTGCGCGTGACCATCCACAAGCCTCATGCGCCGATCCCGGCGGCGTTCGACGATGTCGGCGTCTCCATCCTGCGGCGGCGCGGCGGGTCGCCATCGTGACCGAGGCCCTGCTCGCGCTGGGCGGCAATCTCGGCGATGTCCGCGCCACCTTCGACGATGCGATCGCGCTGTTGTGCGAGGACGGCGATATCAAACTCACCGCCCGCTCGTCGGACTACCGCACGCCGCCCTGGGGTATCGCGGACCAGCCGCCTTTCATCAATGCGATGATCGCCGTGGAGACCACCCTTGCGCCGCTCGCGCTGCTGGCGCGCATCCATGCGGTGGAGCGCGCCTTCGGCCGCGACCGCAGCTTTGAGACCCGCTGGGGCCCACGCACGCTGGATATCGATATCATCGCCTTCGGCTCCGCCGTGCTGGGCAGCGACACGCTGACGCTGCCGCATCCGCGGCTCGGCGAACGGGCCTTCGTGCTGATGCCGCTCGCCGAAATCCGGCCGGACCTGACCATTGCGGGGCGCAGCGTGACGGCTATGCTTGGGGCGGTGGATACCGCCGGCATCGAGAAGCTGCCGCCGCGCGACTGACCGCACGAGAGGTCCCATGAAGGCGATGACATTGCTTGCGGCGGCCCTTCTGACCGCGATGCCGGGCCTCGCAGCCCGTGCCGCCGATGTGGCGGTCAAGACGCGCGATGCGGAAATCACCGTCGAGATCGATGCGAAGCTGAAGGCCGATGCCGCCCTCGCCGCCAATCTGCTGGCGGAAGGCAAGACATGGGCGGCGCGCCAGCAGAAGGACGCGACGGCGATGCGCCGCGACGACACCGCCGAGATGCGCAAGCTGTTCCCGCGCTACACCTATGAGCGCAGCTATGCGCCGGACGGCATGACGCCGCGCTATGTCAGCATCGTGCGGACGGATTTCGTGTTCACCGGCGGGGCCCATCCCAACACGATGATGGACACCCTCCTGTGGGACGCCTCCGCGCAGAAGCGCATCAGCATCCGGCCCTTCTTCAAGGAGACCCGCGACGACGGCCCGACCATGAAGGCGCTGCTCAAACTGGTTCAAGCGGCGCTGATCAAGGAAAAGAAGGCCCGCGGCACGGACGACGGCGACAACGCGGAAGTGAAGGCCCTGCCGGCAAAGCTGATCGGCATCGGTCCGGTCTCGCTTGCACCTTCGACCGAGAAAGACCGCAGCGGCGGCCTCACCTTCCATTATGAGCCCTATGCGGTGGGGGCCTATGCGGAAGGCGCGTATATCGTCACCGTGCCATGGCGCGGCTTCGCCGATCATTTCTCCGACGAGGGCCGCGCGCTGTTCGGCGGCGACGTGCCGCCGGAACCGACCGGCGATAAAAAGTAGCCCGAACAGGAACAGGCAGGGTGCAGCCGGTGCGAGGGGAGCGGATGTCGTGAGGCAGACCATCCTCGTCACCGGTTTCGGGCCGTTTCCCGGGATGCCGTTCAACCCCACCGCCGCGCTGGTGCAGCGGCTCGGCCGCATGCGCCGCCCGGCTTTCGCGCAGGTGCGGCTGGTCGCCCATGTCTTTCCGACGCGCTATGGCGCGGTGGATACGGACCTGCCCGCGCTGCTGGCTCGGCACCGCCCCGACGCGGTGCTGATGTTCGGCGTCGCCGGCCGCGCGAAGGCGTTGCGCATCGAGACGCTGGCGCGCAACCGCATCACCGCCCTGCTGCCCGATGCCGGCGGGGCGCGCCATGTGAAGCGGACCATCGCGGCGGAGGGACCCGCGACAATGCGGCTGCCGTTTCCGGCGCAGCGCCTGCTGCGCGCGGCAAAGGACGCCGGCGTGCCGGCCCGGCTCTCGCGCGATGCCGGCCGCTATCTCTGCAACTATCTGTGCTGGCGCACGGCGGAAGTCGCTGCCGCCCCCGGCGGGCCGCGCATCGCGGCTTTCGTCCATGTGCCGAAGCTGGATCGCGTTCCGCGCCGGCCCCGCGCGCGCAATCGTCATCGCTTCACGCTGGACGATCTGGTGCGCGCGGGCGCGGTCCTCCTGCGCGAGACGCAGATCGCGGCAAGCCGCCGTTAACCGCTTGCGCAGAAGCCACGCGGTCACGCCTGCCAAAGACACGGTTTCGGCATCGCTGTCGTGTTGGATGCTCGTCATCTCACGGAGGCATCCATGGCTTTCGCTCATCTCGACCGACGCAGGCTGATCGGCGGTGGCCTCATCACCGCCACGGCGGCCGGTGTCTCCACTTCCGCAATGGCGCAGGCCCGGCCGGCCTCCGGCTTCGACCTCGCCCTTCAGGCCGGGGTGCGGCCCGGCAGCCCGGACGACCAGAGCGCGGCGTTGCAGAAAGCCATCGACCAAGCGGCCGCCGCCCGCGTGCCGCTGGCGCTGCCGCCCGGCGACTATCGCGCGGCGGACCTGCGGCTGCCCTCCGGCGCACAGCTCGTCGGCATCCGCGGCGCGAGCCGGCTGGTCCTCTCGCGGGGCCGTTCGCTGCTCTCCGTCACCCTTGCGGATAACGTGACCCTCATGGGACTGACCCTCGACGGCGGCAAGCAAAGGCTGCCCGAGCGGCGCGGCCTCGTCCATGGCGAGACGGCGCGCGGCCTGCGCATCGTGGATTGTGCGATCCGCAATGCCGGAGGCACCGCCGTGATGCTGATCGGCTGCGACGGCGAGATCGCCGGCAACGAGATTCTCGATTCCCAGGATGCCGCGCTGATGTCGAACGACGCGCAGGGCCTCACCATCGCCCGCAACGTCATACGCAACGCCGGCGACAACGGCATCCTGGTCTGGCGCGGCAAGGCCGGCGACGACGGCACGCTGGTGATCGACAACCGCATCGAGGGCATTTCCAACCGCTCCGGCGGCAGCGGGCAATACGGCAACGCGGTGAACGTGTTCCGCGCGGCCAATGTCATCGTGCGGGGCAACCGCATCAGCAATTGCGCCTTCACGGCGGTGCGCGGCAACGCCGCCGACAACATGCAGGCGAGCGGCAACACCATCACCGGCATGGGCGAGGTGGCGATCTATGCCGAATTCGGCTTCTCCGGCGCGCTGATGTCCGGCAACGTCATCGACGATGCAGCGCTCGGCATCGTCGCCACCAACTTCAACGAAGGCGGCCGCCTCGCCGTCATTTCCGGCAACATCATCCGCAACCTGCGGCCCAAGCGTCCGGCCGGCACCGATCCCGGCGACGGCGCCGGCATCGGCATCGCTGTGGAGGCGGACGCCGCCGTCAGCGGCAATGTCGTCGAGAATGCGCCCAGCGTCGGGATTCATCTCGGCTTCGGCCGCTATCTCCGCGATGTCTCCGCGACCGGCAACGTGGTCCGCAACGCGCGGATCGGCATCAGCGTCTCGGTGGCGGCTGGCGCCGGGTCCGTGGTGATCGCGGACAATCTCATCAGCGGCGCGAAGGCCGGCGCCCTGGTCGGCTTCGACCGCAGCCGCGCCGCCACCGGCGACCTCCTGAAGGACGGCGTCGCGGCCTATCCGCACCTCACCGTGAACGGCAACCGCGCGCAGTGAGAGCACCCGCGCGAGGGACATTCCATGGTCAGAGCGCACGCGCAATGCCGACACCGAAAGCGCCCGGCATGCTGATCCTCGATCTGCTGCTTGAGTTCGTCGGATACACCACGGCACGCCTGATCCTTCCTGTCGTCACGCTGCGCAGGGTGTATGTGCAGCCGGTCCGCGCGATGCCGGCAGCCTTCAATCTTCTCGGCTTCCGCCCGGACGGACAGGGCCGACTGGAGATCGAGGCAACGGCGGCGAGCTGGATCGGCCTCGCCCTTTGGCTGTTGCCGCTGGCGGGGATCATCCTGCTGATAAACTGACCGTCGCGACGCCCGCCGCCATCGAGTCGCATTGACGGGATTGTCATCGCATCGCGCCGCGCAATGCCCGCAACGCCTTATTTCAGGCGAAGTGACCGCCTTCGCTGCGGCCCATGCGCCTCCGCACCGTCCTTCTCGCCGTTCTCGCGATCTTCCTGCTGCCCCTCGCCGTCCATGCCGCGCTCTACCTGTCCGAGGACAGGCCGCGCCGCTGGAGCCAGGCCAACTGGGGCAGCACCGGCCTGCTCCAGCCCGCGCAGAAGGTCGAGGAAGCACGCCTCATCGTCTTCACCGCGCGCACCGGAGCCTGGAAAGGCATTTTCGCGGTCCATAGCTGGATCGTGGTGAAGCCGGCCGGCGCGGCGCAATGGACGCGCTATGACGTGGTCGGCTGGGGCTCCCCGGTGCGGGTCAACGGCTGGGCTCCGGATGCGCGCTGGTTTGGCGACAACCCGAAAGTGCTGGTCGAGGCGCGTGGCGATGAAGCCACCGCGCTGATCCCGAAGGTTCAGAAGGCGATCGCGGATTATGCCTATGCGAATGCCGGCGACTATCGCGTCTGGCCGGGGCCGAACAGCAACACCTTCGTCGCCACCGTGCTGCGCGCGGTGCCGGAACTCGACGCCACGCTGCCGCCGACGGCCCTGGGCAAGGATTTTCACGAGCGGGCGACGGCGGGCCGAACGCCGAGCGGCACCGGCTTCGAGGCGTCGCTGTTCGGGCTGCTCGGAGTGACCGTCGCCTGGGCGGAAGGCATCGAGTTCAATTTCCTCGGCCTCGTCGCGGGGCTGGACCTGCGTTACCCGGCGCTGAAGCTGCCCGGCTTCGGCCGCATCGGCTTCGCCCTGCCCGCCACCGCAACGGCCGCGGACTGAAACTCCGTTACGCCCGCCGGAAGATCGCCAGCCCCGCCGTCGCCGCGGCCAGAGCGCCCGCCAGCGTCAGGATGAACGGGACGGACCAGGCCCGCACATCGCCGGCGACTGAGGCCGCCGGTGCGGAGATAGTCTGGTCCGGCCCGGCGGTAACGGCCCGAGGCGCGGATGCATCCTCCATTGTACCGGCCGCTGACGCCTGAGCCACCGTCACCGGAGCGGCGGCACGGTCGATCTCATTGAACTCCTGCGCATCGACAATAGGGGGCGAAGCGGGGCCGGGATCGCCCGATGCCTGTCCGGCGGCCGGAGCGGCAAGAGGGGAAGCGGCGAACCGGGGAATGGCCACATCGCCGGGCGGCGCCACTTTCACGCCGAGGGTTTCGACGCGGGCCGGCGGGGCGCCTTCCGCCGACAGCGGCGCAAACGCCCGGACGGACGGCCCGACCGGGCCATCATCGAATTCATCAAACACACCACTCGTTCCCGTTGCCGCCGCGATGGCCGCCGCAGCCGGCGCGCGCGCGAGCGAGGACGACGGCCGCGGGGCCGGCTTCGCGGCGACGGGCGCTGCCGGTGCGGTTGCCTTTCGCGAAGCGCGAGCCTTGCGCGCCTTCGCGGGCCGCGAGGGCGTCATGAAACGGTCGAGCCGCAGCGGTGCGGCGCTCGTGCCCGTCTGGGCGGCAGCGCGATCCGCCCCCGCAAGGCCGAGACCGCCGCCCGCGAGCACGAGAGCGCCAAGGGCCGCCCATACGGAACGGCGGATGTTTCGGGGGCTGGCCGCCCGCGCCACCATGGCGATCTTCATACAGACCCTCCTGATGTGGAACCGGCGCGGATTCAGGCTCCCCGAGCATGGTCGCAGATTGGCGCAAATATGGAATCTTCGGGTCGGGCGTGCAGCGGATGGCCGCACCTTGACCCCGCCGGAACATCGCAGCCCGCGTATTGAACGTCAGGCGTGGCCGATCCAGCCGCGCCAGGTGAAAGCCGCATAGAACAGCGCGGCGTCCGCAAAGCCGGCTTCACGCAGGATCGCTTCGTCCAGATGCGGATCGAGCATGTTCAAGCTCGTCGACACCGCCTCGCGGGCATTGGCCGCATCCGATGGCTCGATCCCCGACGAGACCGCAAAGGCCGCGTAACGCGAGAGCCATTGCGGCCGCGCCGCCTCGTTCTGCGGGAAGCTGCTATGAGCTGCGACGAAGGGCGCGCCGGGCCGCAGGCGGCTGTGGATCGCCTCCACCGTGCGCCGGCGCTCCGCCGCATCGAGGAAATGAAGCGTCAGCAGGCAGGTCGCCGCGTCGAAGGGGCCGTCCGGCGCATCGTCGATATAGCCGCACACCAGTTCCACCCGCGTCATGAGCGGCCCCAGAAGGCCCGCCGCCAGATCCAGCATCGGCTGGGCGGGATCGACCCCCACGAAACTCCAGCCCGGATGGGCCAGCGCCATAGCCTTGAGTTCGAGCCCCCCGCCCGCGCCCAGCACCAGCACACGGGCGTCCGGCGGGGCCTGCTCCGCCAGCAGCAGCCCGGTCATGCGGTGCAGGGCATCGAGGCCGGGCACGAAACGCTTCGGCCCGTCCTCGTAACGCGCGATGGCGGCAGGATCGGAGAACTTCTTCAGGAAATGATCGGCACCGTCGGTTG
>DATMEW010000078.1:0-24997 GCA_035556495.1 Xanthobacteraceae bacterium
GGCGCGCAGGCCCTCGACACGGTCCGGAATGAAGATGGCATCCGCTCCGCGCATCCCGGCGGATGCCTGCTGCACCGCCTGCTGCATTCGCCCGGCGTCGCGGGAATAGCGCTGCTGGGCGACGATGCGGCCGTTGCGGCGGGACACGGCCTGAATGAAAGCAGCCTCGGCGACGCTGCCATAGGCATCCTCCGGGATCAGCGCCGCGAAGGAGCGCTTGCCGCTCTGGAACGCATAATCCACCACCCGGTCGACGTCCGACTCGGGCAGGAAGCTCAAGAGATAAACGCCGCGCGAGGCGACGCTGGCGTCGGTCGAGAAGGCGATGACCGGCACGTTGCGCGACCGGGCGATCTGCCCCACCGCCCCGACCGAATGGGCGAACAGCGGCCCAAGAATGATCTCGGCGCCCTCGGCGAGGGCCTGCTGGGCCGCCGTCTGCGCGCCCTGCGCGGTGCCGCCGTCGTCCTTCACCAGAAGCTGGATGTCCGGATTGTTGAATTCGGCCAGCGCCAGTTCCGCCGCGTTGCGCATGGAAGCCGCGGCGATGCCGGCATTGCCGCTTGCGGACATCGGCAGGATGAGCGCGACGCGGACATTGCCCGCGCCGATGGCGGCCTGCTGCTGCGGAGCGCCGGAGGGCGCGCCGCCGCCGGGAAGCTGGTCGCCGCTGCCGAGACCAGAACAGGCCGCCAGCGCCAGACCGCCGAACACGATGCCGGCGAGCGAGCCCGCCGCGCTGCGGCCCGTCCTAGGGACGCCGGGATTCAGCCCGGCAGCAGCCGGCCGGACAAACGACCAAACAAGCGTCCGCGACAGACGGGACAGATACTCACGCAACATTCGCCCTCTCCTCGGCATCCGCCGCCCGCGCAGGCAGGGGCGGCGCAGGCTGCGGGGTCCGGCCGGCTCCGGACTGTCCGGACCCCCGGCGCGGGATCGCCGGCATTTTTGAACGATTTGGTTAAGCAACGCAAAAGGCAAAAGGATTGCCGCGGGCCGGCGCTTCGCGTGCGCGTCTTCATGCCGTCTTCATGCCTTGCACCCCTTTGGCCCCCTTAACCCCCGAGCGCAAGCGCCGCGACGACCCCCGAGGCGCGGATGACGCAGCCGCGCCGCCGCGATAGGTTGCCCGCATGGAGACCCGATCCCCGTCCGCCGCGTCGCCGCGCAGCCCCGCCACCTACAGCCTTGCCGGCCATGTTCTGACTGCGCCGCGCCTGCCGGGCGGGCTGCATGTGGTGGCGACACCCATCGGCAACCTGCGCGACATCACCCTGCGGGCGCTGGAGGTGCTGGCGGCGGCGGACGTGATCGCCTGCGAGGACACCCGCGTCACCGGCCGGCTCACCCGGCATTACGGCATCGCCACGCCGCTGACGCCCTATCACGAACACAACGCCACGGAAGCGCGGCCGCGCCTGCTGGCACGGATGGCGGCGGGCGCGGCGGTGGCGCTGGTGTCCGACGCCGGCACGCCGCTCATTTCCGATCCCGGCTACCGGCTGGTCCGCGCCGCGCAGGAGGCGAGCCACACCGTCACCGCCCTGCCTGGGGCCTCCGCCGTGCTCACGGCGCTGGCCGGGGCCGGCCTGCCGACGGATGCCTTCCTGTTCGGCGGTTTCCTGCCGCAGAAGCAGGGCCAGCGCCGCAGCCGCATCGAGGAACTGAAAGTCGTGCCCGGCTCGCTGGTGCTGTTCGAGACCGGGCCGCGCCTTGCGGAATCGCTGGCCGACCTTGCGGAGCTTCTGGGACCGCGCGAGGCCGCCGTCTGCCGCGAACTCACCAAGCTGCACGAGGAAATGCGCCGCGGACGCCTGCCGGAGCTGGCCGCCCATTACGCGCAGGCCGGCGCGCCGCGCGGCGAGATCGTGCTGGTCATCGGCCCGCCCGCCACCGACGCCCTGCCCGACGCCGCCGAGACCGACCGGCTGCTCACTGACGCGCTGGCGCGGCTCTCCGTGAAGGACGCCGTCGCCGAGGTCGCGCAGGCGACCGGGCAGAAGCGCCGCGAGGTCTATCAGCGCGCGCTGGCGCTGGCGAAGGACGGGCAGAACGCCGACCATGCCGCCCTCTAAGCCACCCCTCAAGCCGATCTCGCCGCAACGCCGCCGGGTGCAGGCCGGCGACATCCTGCGCGCAGAACAGGAAGAAAAACGGCGCGCGGCAAAAGCACGAGAGACTAAGGCGCAGGAGCCTGCGCCACCGCCCGAAGCCCCTCCCGCCGATCCGGCCCGGCAGGCCGCCTTCAATCTCGGCCTCTCCGCCGAGAGCCGGGCCGCCTCCTTCCTGCTGTCCAGGGGCTATCGCATCCTGAACCGGCGCTATCGCTCGCCGGCCGGCGAGATCGACATCATCGCCCAGCGCGGCAACCTCGTCGTGTTCGTGGAAGTGAAGGCGCGGCCGACGACGGACGAGGCCGCCTTTGCCGTGACGCCGCGCCAGCGGCGGCGCATCGCGGCGGCCGCCGAGGCCTGGCTGGCGCTGAGCCCGGCTTTCGCGCGGATGGACTGCCGCTTCGACGCCGTGCTGGTGGCGCCGAACGCCGTTCCGGTCCATATCCCCGGAGCATTCGAGATCGAGGACGGGTGGGACTGATGAGCTTGAAGATCGCCGTGCAGATGGACCCGATCGAGCGGATCAACATCCGCGGCGATTCGACTTTCGCCGTGATGCTGGAGGCGCAGGCGCGCGGCCATGCGCTGTCCTATTACACGCCGGACCGGCTCGCCCTGCGCGACAGGACCGTCTGGGCGAGCGTGCAGCCGGTGACGGTGCGCGACGAGATCGGCAACCATGCGACGCTCGGCGAGCCGCGCCGCGCGGACCTCACCGAGTTCGACGTGGTGCTGCTGCGGCAGGACCCGCCGTTCGACATGGCCTATATCACCACCACGCATCTGCTGGAGCGCATCCATCCGCATACGCTGGTGGTGAATGATCCCATGCAGGTCCGCAACGCGCCGGAGAAGGTGTTCGTCACCGAATTCCCGGAACTGATGCCGCCGACGCTGGTGACGCGCGACCGCGAGGAGATCAAGCACTTCCGCGCCGAGCATGACGACATCGTCATGAAGCCGCTTTACGGCAAGGGCGGCGAAGCGGTGTTCCGCCTCACCGCGGAGGACCTGAATTTCGGCTCGCTCTACGACCTGTTCAGCGTCACCTTCCGCGAGCCCTGGGTGATCCAGAAATTCCTTCCCGAGGTGCGCGGCGGCGACAAGCGCATCATCCTGATCGACGGCGAATTCGCCGGCGCGGTGAACCGCGTGCCGGCCCCCGACGACCTGCGCTCCAACATGGTGCGCGGTGGCACTCCGCGCGAGACGGATCTGACGCCGCGCGAGCGCGAGATCATCCGCACCATCGGGCCGCACCTGCGCGAGCGCGGATTGCTGTTCGTCGGCATCGACGTGATCGGCGACTGGCTGACCGAGATCAACGTGACGTCGCCGACCGGCGTGCGGGCGATCCGCAATCTCGGCGGGCCGGACTGCGCCGCCATCCTCTGGGACGTGATCGAGAAGAAGCGAGGGAAATAATTACCCCCGCAGCACGCCACCGGTGCGCTTCGTGACTTCCGCGACGATCTTGCCGGCCACCGCCTCGATCTCCGCGTCGGTCAGCGTCTTCTCGCGCGGCTGCAACGTCACCGCGATGGCAAGCGACTTCTTGTCCGGGTCGATGCCCTTGCCTTCGTAGATGTCGAACAGATCGACGCTCGTAATCAGTTTCTTGTCGGCATTCTGCGCGGCGCGGACAAGGTCGCCGGCCTTCACGCCGCGATCCACGATGAAGGCGAAGTCGCGCTCGATCGGCTGGAACGCCGCCAGTTCCAGCAACGGCTTGGCACGGGTCGCGCGCGCCTTGGGCGCAGGGATGCGGTCCAGCACCGCTTCGAAGGCGACCAGCGGACCGGATACGTCCAGCTTGGTCAGCACGGCGGGATGCAGTTCGCCGAAATGACCCAGCACATTCTGCGGGCCGATCTGCACCGTGCCGCTGCGGCCGGGATGAAACCATGCCGGCCCCCCCGGCACGATCTGGAGTGACCCCATCGGCGCGCCGGCGGCGGCGAGCACCGCGAGCAGATCGCCCTTGGCGTCATTCGCATCGACAGCACCCGCGCTGCCGGACCAGTGCCGGCCCGCGCCGCTCGCTTTCGCGGAGGCGCGCCGCACACCGCTCGCGGCCATGAACTGCTGCTCCGGCGCGGCACCCGCGAAGACCTGACCCACCTCGAACAGCGCGACATCGCCGCTGCCGCGGTCGGCATTGCGCTGCCCGGCGGCGATCAGCCCGGGCAGCAAGCTTGGCCGCATGTCGGACAGGTCCGACGCGATCGGGTTCGCCAGCGCCAGCTCCGGCTTGCCGCCGCCGAAAATCTCCGCCTGTTCCTTGGCGATGAAGGACCATGTCACCGCCTCGACCATGCCGCGCGCGGCGAGCGCGCGCCGCGCCTTGCGGGTGCGGGCCTGGATCGGCGTGAGCACCGGCTTGCGGGCATCGTCGCCGCGCGGGAACGGCGTCGGCTCGACCTGATCGAGCCCGGCGATGCGCACGATCTCCTCGACGATGTCGGCCTTGCCCTCCACATCCGGCCGCCACGACGGCACCGCGACCTTCACATTCGCGCCCTGCCCGGCGACGAAGAAGCCGAGACGGCTCAGGATGCGGCGCATCTCGGTCTGGGAGATGTCGAGCCCGGCGAGGCGCTTCACTTCCGCGACGGGGAAGTCGATGATGAGATCCGGGATCGGCGGCGCGCCGGCGGTGACAACCTCGGACGGTTCGCCGCCGCACAGGTCCAGCACCATGCGCGTCGCAAGCTCAAGCCCCGGCGCCATGAAGGCGGGATCGACGCCGCGCTCGAAGCGATAGCGCGCGTCCGAATGGATGCCGAGTTTGCGGCCCGTCTGGGCGATGTTCAGCGGCGACCACAGCGCCGATTCGACCAGCACGTCGGTGGTGGTCTCGTCGCAGCCGCTATCCTCGCCGCCCATGATGCCCGCGAGCGATTCCACACCCCTGTCGTCGGCGATCACGCACATGGAGTCGTCGAGCGTGTAGGTCTTGCCATCTAGGGCGAGCAACGTCTCGCCATCCTTCGCGCAGCGCACGACCAGATTGCCGGTGACTTTCTTCGCGTCGAACACATGCAGCGGCCGGCCACGGTCGAAAGTCATGAAGTTGGTGATGTCCACCAGCGCATTGATGGGCCGCAGGCCGATGGCGCGCAGCTTGGCTTGCAGCCATTCCGGCGAGGGTCCGTTCTTCACGCCGCGCACCAGACGCAGCGCGAAGGCGGGGCACAGTTCGTCCGCATCCGGCGCGATGGCGACAGTCACGGGGCATGGAAACGCGCCGGGAATCTGCTTCGGCGCCGTGTCGTTCAGCTTGCCCATGTCGGCGGCGGCAAGATCACGGGCGATGCCGTGAACGCCGGTGCAGTCCGGCCGGTTCGGCGTGAGATTGATCTCGATCACCGCGTCGCCAAGGCCGGCCCATGCGGCATAGGGCGCGCCGACCGGCGCATCCGCCGGCAGCTCGATGATGCCGTCCTGATCGCCGGAGAGTTCAAGTTCTTCGCCGGAGCACAGCATGCCGCGGCTTTCGACGCCGCGAATGGTGCCGACGCCGAGGGTGATCTTCTTGCCGGGAATATAGGTGCCGGGCGGAGAGAACACGGTTTTCAAACCGGCGCGGGCATTGGGCGCGCCGCAAACGACCTGCACCGGTGCGCCGCCGTCCTTCACCTGTCCGATATCGACCATGCAGACGCGCAGCCGATCCGCGTTCGGATGCTGTTCGGCGGAGATGACATGGGCGACGACGAAGTCCTTCAGCGTGCGCGCCTTGTCGTCCAGCGCCTCCACTTCGAGGCCGATCATGGTGAGCTTGTCGGCGAGCGCGTCCAGCGACTCGTCGGTGTCGAGATGCTCTTTCAGCCAGGACAGGGTGAATTTCATGATCGAACCTGAGAAGCAGCCGGCAATCGCGGCAAGGACCTGGGGGCGGACGCGCGGCAGCGCGTCACGACGACAATCCCCCCGCCAGCGTCGGAAAGTCGAGCGGGCGGAAGCCATAATGCTTCAGCCAGCGCACATCGGCGTCGAAGAAGGCGCGCAGGTCCGCCATGCCGTATTTCAGCATGGCGATGCGGTCGATCCCCATGCCCCAGGCAAAGCCCTGATACTCATCGGGGTCGAGCCCGCAATTGCGCAGCACGTTGGGATGCACCATCCCGCAGCCGAGGATTTCCAGCCAGTCCTCGCCCTCGCCGAAGCGGATCTCGCCCTTGTCGCGGCGGCACTGGATATCGACTTCCATCGACGGCTCGGTGAAGGGAAAGAACGACGGCCGAAACCGCATCTTCACCTGATCGACCTCGAAGAACGCCTTGCAGAATTCTTCGAGAATCCATTTCAGGTGGCCCATGTGCGAGCCCTTGTCGATCACCAGCCCCTCGACCTGATGGAACATCGGCGTGTGGGTCTGGTCGCTGTCGCTCCTGTAGGTGCGGCCGGGAATGATCACGCGGATCGGCGGCTGTTGCGACAGCATCGTGCGCACCTGCACCGGCGAGGTGTGGGTGCGCAGCAGCAGACGCTGCCCGTTGGCATCGGGATTGAAATAGAAGGTGTCGTGCATCTCCCGCGCGGGATGACCCTCGGGGAAGTTCAGCTTCGTGAAGTTGTAGTCGTCGGTCTCGATGTCCGGACCTTCCGCGACGGCGAAACCCATATCGGCGAAGATCGCCGTCAGTTCGTCGATCACCTGGCTGATGGGATGGACACGGCCGGCCTCGGCAGGCGTCTCGCGCAGCGGCAGGGTGACGTCGATGCTCTCGGTTGCGAGGCGGGCGGCGAGGGCTGCGTCCGCGAGGGTCGCCTTGCGCGCGGCGAGCGCGGCGGTGACGGCGTCCTTGAGGCCGTTGATGCGCGGGCCTTTCGCCTTGCGCTCGTCCGGCGTCATCGCACCGAGGGTTTTCAGCAGCGCGGAGACGGAGCCGGCCTTGCCGAGCGCGGCGACGCGCACGGCTTCCAGCGCCGCCTCGTCGCCCGCCGCGCCGATGGCGGCGAGGGTCTGCTGTTGAAGTTGATCAAGATCGGACATGACAGACAGACTTTGTGAGTCTGTCATGGCCGGGCTTGTCCCGGCCATCCCGATCGGGAAGGCATTGTCCGTCCCTCAGCGGGATGCGCGGGCCAGGCCCGCGCATGACAGGAACTAAAACAGCGGAGCGCGAAGAAGCCTCAGCGCAGCCGGTTCAGGCCGCCTGGGCCTGGCTTCCGGCCTCGGCGTCGAGCACCTTCTGGACCTGCTTGACGATGGCCTCGAAGGCGGCCGGCTCGTGGATCGCGAGGTCGGACAGGACCTTGCGGTCGACCACGAGGTCGGACTTGGTCAGGCCGTCGATGAAGCGGCTGTAGGTCAGGCCGAAGGGCCGGACGGCGGCGTTGAGCCGCTGGATCCACAGCGCGCGGAAGGTACGCTTCTTCCGCTTGCGGTCACGATAGGCATACTGGTTGGCCTTCTCGACCGCCTGCTTGGCGATGCGGATGGTGTTCTTGCGGCGGCCGTAGAAACCCTTGGCGGCCTTGTAGACTTTCTTGTGCTTGGCGTGGGCGGTGACGCCGCGTTTGACGCGAGCCATGGCTGATCTCCTGATGCGTTACAAAAAACTTGTCTGCGGATTGCGAGGCGGATCGCTCGGAAAGCGACGCGCCGTCAGGCGTTCGGCAGGAAGTATTTCTTGATGTTGTCACCGTCGGTCTTGAACAGGACCGCGGTGCCCCGCAGCTGGCGGATCTGCTTGTTGGAACGCTTGATCATGCCGTGGCGCTTGCCGGCCTGGGCATAGACGACCTTGCCCGTTCCGGTGATCTTGAAGCGCTTCTTGGCGCCGGATTTGGTCTTCAGCTTGGGCATTTGGCTCTCCTTGTCGGGCGCTCGCGACATGCCAAAAGAGGCCGTCCGCCCGGCGTTTGCTCGATATGAGCGTGCTGATGGAGCACTTTCCGCAGCCACGGCAGCCCTTGTAGCCGGGCCACGGAAGGCCGGCGTTATGACAGAGCCTGCCTGAAAAGACAACCGTTCCGGCACCCATCGCCGCCCCGCCCCGGCCGCGCAGCGGTGTGGAACCCGCCCCCCGCCGCACAGCGTCCGGGGACGGAGAGCCGCCTCAATGCCGGAAATGCCGGGTGCCGGTGAACACCATGGCGAGGCCATGGGCGTCGGCCGCCGCGATCACCTCGTCGTCCCGCATCGAGCCGCCGGGCTGGATCACCGCCGTCGCGCCGGCCTCGACCGCGCTCAGCAGCCCATCCGCGAAGGGGAAGAAGGCATCCGACGCCACCACGGAGCCGCGCGTCGCCGCCTCGGCAAGGCCGGCGGCCCCAGCGGCATCCTGCGCCTTGCGGGCCGCGATCCGGGCCGAATCGACCCGGCTCATCTGACCGGCGCCGATGCCGACCGTCGCGCCGCCCCTGGCGTAAACAATGGCGTTGGACTTCACATGCTTGGCGACGCGGAAGGCGAATCTCAAATCCGCCATCTCCTGCGCGGTCGGGGCGCGCTTGGTCGCCACCGTCAGCGTCATGTCGTCCACCACGGCATTGTCGCGGCTTTGCGTCAGCAGGCCGCCCGCGACGGATTTCACGAACAGGCCGCCCGCGCGGGGGTCCGGCAGGCCACCGGTCAGCAGCAGGCGCAGGTTCTTCTTGGCGGCGATCAGCGCGACGGCCTCCTCGTCCGCCTCCGGCGCGATGATCACTTCCGTGAAGATCTCCACCATCGCCCGCGCCGCCGCCGCGTCGAGCCGGCGGTTCACGGCGATGATGCCGCCGAAGGCCGAGACCGGGTCGCAGGCCAGCGCCTTGCGGTAAGCCTCGCCGAGGTCCGCGCCCTCGGCGACGCCGCAGGGGTTGGCATGTTTGACGATGACGCAGGCCGCCGTGCGCGCGGCGTCGAATTCGGCGACGCATTCGAAGGCGGCGTCGGTGTCGTTGATGTTGTTGTAGGAGAGCTGCTTGCCCTGCACCTGCCGCGCGGTGGCGACGCCGTAGCGGATCTCGTCGGTGCGGTAGAACGCACCGCCCTGGTGCGGATTCTCGCCATAGCGCAGCGCCTCGCAGAGCCGGCCGCCGACGGCGCGGTAGGGTGGCGTCGCATCTTCGAGTTCGCGAGCGAACCAGTTCGACACCGCCGCGTCATAGACCGCCGTGCGCGCATAAGCCTTGGCGGCGAGGCGCTTGCGCAGGGCGAGCGTCGTCATGCCGCTGTGTTCGGCCAGTTCCGCCAGCAGCGGCGCATAATCCGCCGGATCGATCACCACCGCGACGTCGGCGTGGTTCTTGGCGGCCGCGCGGACCATGGCCGGCCCGCCGATATCGATATTCTCCACGCAGGCGTCATAGTCGCCGCCGCCAGCCACGGTCGCCTCGAAGGGATAGAGATTGACCACCAGCAGGTCGATCGGCCGGATGCCATGGGCCTGCATGGCGGCGACATGCTGTTCGTTGTTGCGGATCGCCAGCAGCCCGCCATGCACCTTCGGATGCAGGGTCTTGACCCGGCCGTCCATCATCTCGGGAAAGCCGGTCAGGTCCGAAACGTCCCGGACGGCGATGCCCGCTTCGGCGATGGCCTTGGCGGTCCCGCCGGTGGAGACGATCTCGATGCCGAAATTCGCCAGCAGGCGCGCCAGTTCGATCAGCCCGGTCTTGTCGGACACGGACAGGAAAGCGCGGCTGATATGGCGGAGTTCGGACATGGGTGGGGCCCTGGAGTTGGAGAGGCGGCGGTCCCGCCGCTCTCGAGCGTGGAGATTGTGGATTTTATTTCCTGTCTTTTTCAGGACCGGCGGCGCCATGCAAGCCGCAAAACCCGGCCCCTGACGGCGCGGAAACTGCATGGAACAGGGTTTCGGACCGGGTCATGGTTCGAACGGCAGTTCCGGTTCGTCCTGCTGGCGGCGGCGGGCGCGGGCCTCGGCCGGCGTGACATTGACGAACAGCCAGCGCACCCGCGGCATGATCCGCGCCGTGCCGGACAGCACCAGTTGCAGCGTGCGGCGCGGCCCGTCCACGCCGGCGAGGGAGACGCTTTCCTCCAGCTCGACCTCGTGCTCGTAGGCGTCGAAAGTCCAGACATCCTTGTTCGGCATCACCAGCATGACGCTGTGGCGGTCCGAGAGACGGCTCGCCCGCACCAGCGGGTGCAGATGGAAGCGCACCACATAGGCGTCGTTGGCGTCGATCCCGCCGTCGCCGGCCGGCGTGAAACGATCCTCCCCGTCGAGCCGCGTGCCGTCCGCGGCCAGCGTGAGCTGGCGGTGGTGAACGAGCCCGAACCGGTCGGCATAGCCGTCATGGCTGGCGCGCACCGTCACCGCCGCGCCGTCGTCCTCGCGGGAGAATTCGACATGGCGCGGGCCGGGCAGCGCCGGCACGGCGTCCAGCACGCGCCGCGTCGCCGCGCCGTCGAGAAAGCGCATGGACGAGGTATCGTGGAAGGCGACGGTGGAATGGGCTGCCGTGGCGCGGGCCGGCTGGCGCCAGGACGCACGGTTGGCGGCCGGCTGACCGCAATTCACCACGATACGGTTGAAGCGCGAGGAAAACTCGAAGGACAGGCAGCCGGCATGGATCTCATGGCTGACCGCCAGCGCCGGCGTCGTCCCGACATCCATCAGCAGCACCGCGTCGGTCGCGTCGAGCCGGCAATAGCCGGCATGGGCGGCATGGCCGACCGGGGCTCCGCGCGCGTCGTCATAGGCGAGGATCGTGGTCAGTTCGTCCTGGGGCGTCGGGCCCATGCCGTTGAACAGCGCGAAATTGCCGTCGCCATGGCGGAAGAAGCGCAGCATCGGCATCATCCGGTCGATGCCGTTCAGCAGCGCCGCCGGCGGCGCGATGTTGCGCGCGGCATAGAGCTGGCGCAGCGGCAGCAGGTCGAGCAGGATGTCGAGCAAGGCCTGCGGATTGCGGCTGATATGCCCGCCGTCCGGCAGGATCTGGCGCTCGATCTCCTCCGTCAGACGCCGGGTCGCGCCGCGGATATGATGGCTCTGGCTGGACAGGCAGAGCGCCGCATAGGCCACCGCCGTGACGACCTGGAGGCGCGGCAGACCGTCCCGCGCCTCGAAGGCGGCGCGCCGCAGGATGCGCGCCTGCCGCGTGAGCGAGCGCAGGAAGCGGCGGTAGAAGGTCAGGTCGGCATCATGGAGGATCAGCGGCGCCTGGCTGAGGAAGGACATCAGCCGGCGCGCCGCCAGTTCGGGGCGGAACACGGCGGCGGGATGCTGGCGCCGCAGGTTGAGCCATTCGTCCACCAGCGCGCGGGCGTTGGCGCGGGTGATGCCGGATTCGGCGGCGCGCAGGTGGCGCAGCCAGCCGAAGCCGTGCAGCGCCTCCAGCCATTCGTCCGACGGCGCGATCATCTCGAAGGGCGTGCGCGAATCGCAGGTGACGACCTTGCCGGCGAAAGCGAACCGCCCGGCATAGATTTCGGCGGCGCGGGTCGCATCCGCCGTGCGCAGATCCTGCGGCGCGATCAGGATGCGGTCGCCGCCGGTGCGCGAGCGTGGCCAATAGGCGAACGGATTCTGCACGACCCGCCCGGCCGCCCGGCGCAGCACCGTCCCGGCCAGAAGGCCGGACAGCTTGAGTCGCTCCGAGAGATTCAATCGCGACATGGACGCGCTCGTTTATCCCGACAAAGACGGGCGGCCACGGGAAAATCGAGAACCCGACCATAGCCGAGCCAGCAGATTCGCAACAGCACGGCCTCTGCCGTTTCGCCGGGCAGGCGCACGGCAGGCGCGATCATCCTGCGCGCACCAGACGCGCGGCGAAGAAGCCGTCGAGCCCCGCCATGCGCGGCTCGGGGTCCGGCCAGTGGCACGGCAGCGTGCGCAGGTCGCCATCCGGGGTGATGAACTGGCTTTCGCCGGCGATCTCGTCGGGCCGGATCGGCGCGCGGCGCAGGCCTGGCGTCGCCGCCAGCACATCCGCGACCGCGCCGGGGCCTTCCTCGTCCTCCAGCGAACAGGTGCAATAGACGATGGCGCCGCCCGGCTTCACCAGGCTCGCGGCATGGGCGAGCAGGCGGCGCTGCAACGCCGCCAGCGCCGCGATATCGGCCTCGCCCTTCAGCCAGGGAATGTCCGGATGGCGGCGGATCGTGCCGGTGGCGGAGCATGGTGCATCCAGCAGCACGGCGTCGAACGGGGCCGCGCCGGCCCATTGGGTGGCGTCGGCGACGACCGTCTCCGCGCTCAGGCCGAGGCGGGCGAGATTCTGCGCGAGCCGCTCGAGGCGCGGGGCGGAGCGGTCCACCGCCGTAACGATCGCACCGGCGGCGGCAAGCTGGGCGGTCTTGCCGCCGGGGGCGGCGCAGAGGTCGGCCACCGACCGACCCGCGACATCGCCGAGCAGCCGGGCCGGCAGGGCCGCCGCGGCGTCCTGCACCCACCATGCGCCCTCCGCGAAGCCGTCGAGCTGCGCCACCGTCCCGCGCGCGGCGAGCCGCACCGTGCCGGTCGGCGTGAGGCGGCCGCCGAGCTTCTCCGCCCATGCGGCAGCGTCCGCCTTCACGGACAGGTCCAGCGCCGGCTCATGGGCGTTGGCGGCGGCGATGGCCCGCGCCGTCGCCGCGCCGTAGCTGCGGGTCCAGCGCGCCATCAGCCATGGAGGGGTGTCGAGGGCGGCGGTGTCGGCATCCGCGAGCATCGCCGCGCCCTCGCGGGCGACGCGCCGCAGCACGGCATTGACGAGCCCGGCGAAATGCAGCCCGCGCCGGTCCGTCCGCACCAGCCGCACGGCGAGATCGACCGCCGCATGGTCAGGCACGTCCATCCAGAGGATCTGCACCGCGCCAGTGAGCAACGCGCTCTCCACCGCCGGCGCGCCGTCCGGCAGCCCCTGCGGCAGCATTTCGCCGAGCAGGAAGCGCAGCGTGCCGAGCCGGCGCAGGGCAAGGCCGACGATCTGCCGCGCCAGCGCGCGGTCACGGGGGTCGAGGGTGGCGAGGCCCTGATGGCCATCGATCTGTTCGTCCAGCGGGCGGCCCTTGCGCAGCACATTGGCGAGGATATCCGCCGCGACATGGCGGGCCGGCAATCCCGGCACGGCGGCCGGGGCGCGGGGGGACGACGGGGGGCGAGGAGAACGGGGGGCGCGACTCATGGCCCGAGAGGTGTCACGGCGCGGCCGGGAATGCCACCCCATAGCGTTCGGGCAAGGGGACACCGCTTCGCGTCGGGAAAACCCGTTACGGAAAATCGATCACAGAAACCCGTCACACCCCAAACCCGGAGCTTCGGCTTTAACCGGGAGCCACGCTTTCGCTCCACAGAACCCGAACACATGGACGCGGGTACATCAAGGAAGGGCCGGCTCATCGCCGGCCCTCACCTCGTCTCTCAGCCAGTTGCTCAACCCCAGGGGCCATTGCGGCCGGGTGCGCCGCCCTGATTCCACGGCCCCGAGGGACCGGTCGGGCCGGTCGGCCGCCGCGCGGGCGCTGGCTCGGCATAACCGCCATCGAAGCCGCCGCCATAACCGCCCCGGCCGCTGCCCATCTCGGCCGCGAGCTGCTGAAGCGCGGCGATGCGGTTTTCGGTGGCGGGATGGGTCGAGAACAGATTGTCCATCCGCGCGCCGGACAGCGGATTGATGATGAACATATGCGCCGTGGCGGGATTGGCCTCCGCCGGGCGGTTCTCGATCAGATGCGCGGCATTGGAGATGCGCGCCAGCGCCGAGGCGAGCGACTGCGGCTGGCCGGAGATCATCGCGCCCAGCCTGTCGGCGGAATATTCCCGCGTCCGGCTGATCGCCATCTGCACCAGCATCGCCGCCATCGGCGCGAGGATCACCATGGCCAGCGTGCCGATGATGCCGAGGCCGCCGCCGTTGTTGTTGCCGCGGTTGCCGCCGAAGAACATGCCGAACTGCGCCAGCATCGAGATCGCGCCGGCGATGGTCGCGGTGATGGTCATGATGAGGGTGTCGTGATTCTTGATATGCGCCAGTTCATGCGCCATCACGCCGGCGACCTCGTCCCGCGACAGGTTCTGCAAAAGCCCGGTGGTCGCCGCAACGGCCGCGTTCTGCGGATTGCGGCCGGTCGCAAAGGCGTTCGGCTGCGGATTGTCCATGAGATAGACCTTGGGCATCGGCAGTTCGGCCCGCGCCGCAAGGTCCCGGACCAGACGATAGAAGTCCGGCGCGGTGTGCTCGTCCACCTCCTGCGCGCCATGCATGCGCAGCACGAGCTTGTCCGAATTCCAGTAGCTGAACAGGTTCATGCCGGCGGCGACGACCAGGGCGATCGTCGCGCCGCCGGACCCACCGATCAGATAGCCCACGCCCATGAACAGGGCGGTGAGGCCCGCAAGCAGCATCGCGGTGCGGACGTAGTTCATCTTTCCCCTCTCGCGGCCCCTCTCGCCGGAACAATTCCGGCGGCGCGGCCGTCGCGCAAAATGTGGGGGCCTCGCGCCGCATCGCAAGATCGTAGAAGTTCGCACCGCCTAACGGCGATTTGCCCCGCTGCGGTCCCGGAGCGCCATATCGACACGCCACAGCCCGGCCGCTTTGTCCTTGACGGCGCCGGCCCGGCAGCAAACATGAGGGACATGACCGAAACCAGACCGATCACGCCCGCGCTTCCGGCCGCAGAGTCCGCAGCCGCTCCGCGAAAGCCGCTCACCCCCGCCGCCCAGCGCGCGCTGGCGGAGGCGGAAGCCCGCCGCGCCGCGCGTGCGGCGGAAGCCGCCAAGCCGGGGCCGAAGGAGATCAACGGCCGCGGCGGGCCGGAGCCGGTCCGCTACGGCGACTGGGAAGTGAAGGGCATCGCCTCGGATTTCTAAATCCCCGCGCGCTGCACCCGGCTCGTGCTCCTGCCGGATTTCATCCGCGTCCGAAACGGTCTAGTCATGCACCCGTCAACGGAGAGAGGCATGACCGCGACCGACAGCCGCAAGCCGGCAGCACGCATCGAGGGGCTGAAGGAGCTGCTCGCCCATGCCCGCGAGCGGCTCGGCCTCGATCTCGGCTTCGTGCTGTGGGACGGCTCGACCGTGCCGGCGGACCTTGCGCCCGGCGCGCTGGCGCTGACGATTCGCGACGAGGGCGCGGTGGCGGCCCTTGTGCGCAGGCCGAAGCTCGACACCCTCGCCAACCTCTGGGTCTCCGGCCGGCTCGACCTGCGCGGCGGCACGCTGTTCGACCTCGTGGCGAAACGGCCGAAGATCCGCAGCAAACAATTGCTCAAGAACCTCGACAAAGGTTTGGCGCTGCGCACGCTGCTGAAATTCATCCGCGTGCCGCGGGGCGGGCCGTGGCCGCTGGAGGTGGTGGGGCAGGCCGCCGTCGACGGCAGCGCGACGAGCAACAAAACCAATATCGGCTACCATTACGACGTCTCCAACGCCTTCTACCGGCTCTTTCTCGACGACGAGATGGTCTATAGCTGCGCCTATTTCACCGACTGGGCCAATGATCTGGGCCAGGCCCAGCGCGACAAGCTCGACATGATCTGCCGCAAGCTGCGGCTGCAACCCGGCGAACGCTTCCTCGACATCGGCTGCGGCTGGGGCGCGCTGGTCTGCCATGCCGCGCAGCATTACGGCGTGAAGGCCCATGGCGTGACGCTGGCGGAGGAACAGCTTGCGCTCGCCCGCGAGAAGGTCGCGCGCCTCGGCTTACAGGACCGCGTGACGCTGGAGCTGCGCAACTATGGCTCGCTGACGGAGCCGTTCGACAAGATCGCGTCGATCGGCATGTTCGAGCATGTCGGGCTCGACCATCACGCTAATTACTTCACGACCGTCAACCGTCTGCTCGTGCCGGGCGGGCTTTATCTGCATCACTGCATCGCGCGGCCTGCCAAGCGCGACGACAAGGTGTTCCGCAAGAAGCGCCCGGAATTCGCGGCGCTGACGCGCTACATCTTCCCCGGCGGCGAGCTGGATCACATCGGCATGTCGCTCGCCAATCTGGAGCGCCACGGCTTCGAGGTGCGCGACGTGGAAGGCTGGCGCGAGCATTACGGCCGCACCTGCCGGCTCTGGCACGACCGGCTGCTGGCGCGGCAGGGCGAGGCCGAGCGTGAGGTCGGCCGCGACAAGACACGGCTGTGGATTGCCTATCTCGCCGCCTGCGCCATCGCTTTCGAGCGCAACACGGTCGGCATCAACCAGACGCTGGCGGTGAAGAAGGAACGCGGCCCCGCGCGCCTGCCGCCGACGCGGGCGGATCTGTATCGGTGAGATCGGCCGGCCCGGTTCATCCGGACCGGATCAAGCCGCGTTGCTTTCGGGATCGTGCTCACCGCACCACGATCACCCGTGCGCCGACATCGACGCGGCGATAGAGATCGAGAATGTCCGCATTGTGCATGCGGATGCAGCCGTGGGAGACGAAGCCGCCCACGGACTTCGGGTCGTTGGTGCCGTGGATGGCGTATTCGCCGCCCGACAGCGTCAGCGCGGCGACACCCATGGGATTGTTCGGCGCGCCGCCGGCGATGACCTTCGGCAGCTTCGGATTGGCCCGGCGGATGTCGTCCGGCGGCGACCATGCGGGCTTTTTATATTTGCCGTCGACCTGCGCCGCACCGCTCCACTGCTGGCCCTGACGGCCGACGCCGACGGTGTAGCGCAGCGCGGTGCCGTCGCCGAGGATGAGATAGAGCCGCCGCTGGCCCGTCTTGACCACGATGGTGCCGGCGGGATGCTCATAGCCGGAGACCGGAATGCGCTCCGGCGCCGCGGCCGCGCCGGCGAGACCCGCCAGCATCACGGCCATCGCGCCGGTCATGGCGAACAGCAGTCTCACAAACAGACGCATCACACACCCGAACATTCGCACGCACATGACGCGCAAAATAGCGCGCGCGAGCCGGTTGTTCAGGCGATCCTGCCGTTAACGTAAACGGGCCGCTCACCACGCTGGACGATGCGCCGCGGCCGGACGGGTCAGACGCATGGCCGGATAAGCTCCGGCCATGCGTCGCAGCGTCCGGCTACGTAGCGGGATGCCGCTTGTTCTGCCGGTTCGCCACCAGGTCATCGACGACGGCGGGGTCCGCCAGCGTCGAGGTGTCGCCCAGCGCGGAAGGCTCGTCCTCCGCGATCTTGCGCAGGATGCGGCGCATGATCTTGCCCGAGCGCGTCTTGGGCAGGCCGGGCGCGAACTGGATGCGGTCCGGCGCGGCGATGGGGCCGATCTCCTTGCGGACCCACTGGATCAGCTCCTTGCGCAGCTCCTCGCTCGGCTCCTCGCCGGCCATCAGCGTGACATAAGCGTAGATGCCCTGCCCCTTGATGTCGTGCGGAAAACCGACCACGGCCGCTTCCGACACCTTGTCATGGGCGACCAGGGCGGACTCCACTTCCGCCGTGCCCATGCGATGGCCGGAGACGTTGATGACGTCATCGACGCGGCCGGTGATCCAGTAATAGCCGTCCTCGTCGCGGCGGCAGCCGTCGCCGGAGAAATACTTCCCCGGATAGGTCTTGAAATAGGTCTCCACGAAACGGTCGTGGTCGCCATAGACCGTGCGCATCTGGCCGGGCCAGGATTCCGCGATGCAGAGGTTGCCGGTCGCAACGCCGTCCAGCACGTTGCCGTCCGCATCGACGATCTGCGGCACGCAGCCGAAGAAGGGCACCGTCGCCGAGCCGGGCTTGAGCGCTGTCGCGCCCGGCAGCGGCGAAATGAGAATCCCGCCGGTCTCGGTCTGCCACCAGGTGTCCACGATGGGGCAGCGGCCGTCACCGACGACGCGGTGATACCATTCCCATGCTTCCGGATTGATCGGCTCGCCGACGGAGCCGAGCAGCCGCAGCGAGGCACGCGAGCTTTTCTTCACCGGCCCGTCGCCCGCCTGCATCAGCGCGCGGATCGCGGTCGGCGCGGTGTAGAAGATGGTGATCTTGTGTTTGTCGATGACATCCCAGTTGCGGGAATAGTCCGGATAGGTCGGCACACCGTCGAACATCACCGTGGTCGCGCCGTTGGCGAGCGGGCCATAGATCACATAGCTGTGGCCCGTGACCCAGCCGACATCGGCCGTGCACCAGTAGATGTCGCCCTCGTGATAGTCGAAGACATACTGGTGCGTCATCGCGACATAGACGAGATAGCCGCCGGTGGTGTGCAGCACGCCCTTGGGCTTGCCGGTGGAGCCCGAAGTATAGAGGATGAACAGCGGGTCCTCCGCATTCATCGGCTCGCACGGGCATTCGGCCGTCACGACCTTGACGGCCTCGTGGTGCCAGACGTCGCGCACCGGGTCCATCTCGACCTTGCCGCCGGTGCGCCGCACCACCACGACGTGATCGACCGTGTGGCCGGACAGCGCCGCCTTGGCGATGGCCGCGTCGGTATTGGCCTTGAGCGGAATCTTCCTGCCGCCGCGCACGCCCTCATCGGCGGTGATGATGAAATTTGACTGCGCATCGAGGATGCGTCCGGCCAGCGAATCCGGCGAGAAGCCCCCGAACACGATCGAGTGGACCGCGCCCAGCCGCGCGCAGGCCAGCATCGCATAGGCCGCTTCCGGGATCATCGGCATATAGATGGTGACGCGGTCGCCCTTCGCGACGTTGCGGCCCCGCATGATGTTGGCGAAGCGGCAGACCTCGTCGTGCAGCTCCTGATAGGTGATGTGGCGATGCTCGGACGGGTCGTCTCCCTCCCAGATGATCGCGACCTGATCGGCCCGCTGGGGCAGGTGGCGGTCGATACAGTTATAGGCGACGTTGAGGACGCCATCCTCGAACCACTTGATCGAGACATTGTCGGGCGCGAAGGAGGCGTTCTTCACCTTGGTGAAGGGCTCGATCCAGTCCAGGCGCTGGCCGTGCTCGGCCCAGAAGCCATCCGGGTCGCGCACGGATCGCTCGTACATTTCGGCATAGTCCGCCGCACGGACGAACGCCTTCGCCTTCCACTCGGCCGGCACCGGATAGGTCTTGTCGGACATCCTTGTCTTCCCTCCCGGCGCGGGGCGCGCGCCGCAACATCGTCTTGCGCCGGTTCGGCTTCGGCAAGCCGCCGGCATGTTCCGCCATTATGCGCCGGGGCAAGGAAGGCGGACAAGCACCCCGCCGCGCCGCAGCCATGCGACCTTGGTCGCGGGCCGCCGGGCCGTCAACCGAAGCCGCCGATGATGAAGCCCATCGCCACCATGATCGCCAGCCAGTGGCCGCCGTCGATCAGCGTCAGCATGGCGCGCCGGCTGGCGAAGGCATTGTTCACCAGCATTGTGGTGAATACGAAGCCGGCGAACAGGACCAGCGCCGTGATGATGCCGTTGCGCGCCGTCACCTGACCGGGGCCGAGATGGCCGATCACGGCGGCCAGCACCCAGGCCATGACGAGTTGGCACAGGAAGGACAGCACGAAGGGAATCCGATCCGTCCCCGCCGCCACCTTGGCGGCATGGCGCTTGCGGAAGGCAGCCATAGTGTCGCCCTGGGCCTCGACCCAGGGTTTCGAAAAGATCATGTAATAGATCGTGCCGATCAGCCAGCCGGCGACGGCTGCGAGAAAGATCGCGAGAAAATTCAGCCCAGCGAACTGCATGGGAAACTCTGTCCGTCTCTGGTTCCAGGGCGGTTCTCTTAGCCGTTTCCGCAGGCTCACGGAACCGGGCCATATGGGCGAAGGCCCGCGCCGGCAGCCCCGCCACCCTGTGCATGCCGCACCTTCAGCCGGGCCACGCCTTGAGCACGCGCACGCCGGCTACTTCCGCCCCGGGCCAGAGCTGCATCAGGTAGCGATCTTCTCCATCGAGACCGTCCGCGCTGAGGGTGTCCAGACCGGAAAGACTGGCGCGCAGGCCGAGCGGCCCCGCCTTCACGGCAAGGCGCGGCGCGGCCGCCGCCGCATCTGTCAAACCGGCCAGCACGAGTCGGCCCGAAGGGCAGTCGAACCCGGCTTCGGCAACATGCTGATAGGGGCCGGGATCGAAGACCGGCCGCCGGTCATGCCATTCGACGCGGACCGGCACGGTCATGTTGCGCGCGGTGTGGAGGATGACCGCATGTCGCCCGGCCATGAGACGGCGCGCGATCGCGTCGTCGGTATAGTCGCTGGGCAGATGGGGATGGGCCTCGTCGCGCAGATAGATCTGGAAGTAATCGGCAAAGAGAGAGCCCTGGAACAGAATCTGAAACGGAGCCGCCCCTGCGATTGTGGGACCTGCCATTCCAAATGCTCCCATCGCGAGCAAACTGCGTCGGCTGAACTGCACGGCTTTGTCCATGACCGCCGATGAAGGCCCTGCGGCGGCGCGCCAGCCGGCGCTCCCGCCATCAGACCCATGGGTTATCCCTCGCCCGGAAGCCGATTCCCGCCTTTCGGAATCATGCTTTTATGTGAGCACGATCTTGTCCGAAAACCGCTTCGCACTTTCGGGATCGTGAGTTTTGCCTGAGCACGATCTTGGCCGAAAACCGGGTTCCACTTTTCGGGATCGTGCTTACAGCCCGCCCATCTTGCAGATCAGCGCCCATTCGGCATCCGTGACCGGCTGCACCGAGAGGCGGGACTGTTTCAGCAGCGCCATCTCCTTCAGCTTCGGCGTATCCTTGACCGCCGCCAGCGTCACCGGCTTGGGCACCGGCTTCACCGCCTTGAAATCCACCACCACGAACTTGCCGCTGGCGTCGGTCGGGTCGGGATAATGGGTGCGGATCACCTCGACAATGCCGACGATCTCCTTGCCGATGTTGGAATGGTAGAAGAACGCGAGATCACCCTTCGCCATCTTCATCAAGTTCAGCTTGGCGCTGTGATTGCGCACGCCGGTCCAGGGCTCGCCCTTCGCGCCCCGCGCGACCTGCTCGTCCCACGACCAGGCGTCGGGTTCGGATTTCACCAGCCAATGGGCCATCTGCTTATTCCCTGTCGCTCAAGATTCGGAACGGAACGGCCGCATCATCAAGGCGCCGATGGCGTCGTCCACGGCCAGCGATCCATCCAGCACCGCCGCCACCGCTTCCACCAGCGGCATCTCGACGCCGGCGGCCAGCGCCATCTGCGCCAGCGCCGGCGCGGTGAACTGGCCTTCCGCCAGCTTGCCGCCGGCCGGCAGCGCCTCGCCGCGCCCGAGCGTCAGGCCCAGCGCATAGTTACGCGACTGCGGGCTGGAACACGTCAGCACCAGATCGCCGAGGCCGGACAGGCCCGTCAGCGTCTCCGGCCGCGCCCCCAGCGCCTGGCCGAAACGAAACAGTTCCGCGAAGCCGCGCGTCACCATGGCGGCGGTGGCGCTCGCCCCGAGCCCGCGCCCGGCGACGATGCCGGCGGCGATGGCCAGTACGTTCTTGGCCGCGCCGCCGATCTCGACGCCGCGGATATCCGTGGTGTGATAGGGCCGGAAGGTCGCGGAGCCGAGCGCATGGGTCAGCGCCACGGCCATGGCCTCATCCACCGCCGCCAGCGTCACGGCGGTCGGCAGCGCGCGGCCGACATCCTCCGCGAAGCTGGGACCGGACAGCACCGCCGGCCGCGCCGCCGGCGCGGTCTCGGCGATCACCTCGGTCATGAAGGCATGGCTGCCCTGCTCGATGCCCTTGGCGCAGGAGACCAGCGGCGTCTCCGGCGCGATCAGCGGCGCGAGGGTCGATGCTGCCGCGCGCAGGCTCTGGGCCGGCACCACCAGCAGCACGGCCTCGCAGGCCGCGACCCGCCCATCGAGCGGCGCGACGGCGACGGCAGCCTCGAACGGGATGCCTGGCAGGCGCGGGCTCTCTCGGCGGGCGGCGAGCATCTCTGCCTCTGCGCCGTCGCGGGCGAACAGCGTCACGTCTCGACCGGCCCGCGCGGCGGCATTGGCCAGCGCCGTGCCCCAGGCTCCCGCGCCGATCACGCCGATGCGCCGAATGTCCGGATACTCAGAGCTCACGCCGGCTGTCCTTCCAATATATGAACGCCGCGCACCTCGCCCAGCGGCCAGCGCGCCCGCGGCGCAACATCGAGCCCGTCCGTCAGCCCATGGGCGAGGCGCTCGGCCCCGGCCCAGGCGATCATCGCACCGTTGTCGGTGCACAGCGCCGGCGGCGGCACGGCGAGCGCAATCCCGGCACGCTCCGCCACGCCCCGCAGGGCCGCGCGCAAAGCCTGATTGGCGGCGACGCCGCCGGCCGCGACCAGCGCGGTGGCCCTGCCATAGCGCCGCGCGAACAGCGCGAGACCAGCCGCAAGACGGTCCGCCACCGTGTCGGTCACAGCCTGCTGGAACGAGGCGCAGAGGTCCGAAACATCCCGCTCGCTCAGCGGCGCGATGCGCTCGGCCTCCAGCCGCAGCGCTGTCTTGAGGCCGGACAGGGAGAAATCCGGCTGCGGGCGGCCTTGCATCGGCCGCGGCAGGGCGAAGCGGCGCGGGTCGCCGGCTTGCGCGGCGCGCTCGACTTCAGGCCCGCCGGGATAGCCGAGGCCGAGCAGCTTGGCGGTCTTGTCGAAAGCCTCGCCCACGGCATCGTCCATGGTGGTGCCGAGGCGCTCGTAAGCGCCGACGCCGGTGACGGCGACGATCTGGGTATGGCCGCCGGACACCAGAAACAGACAATAGGGAAAGGCGAGGCCATCGGTCAGCCGCGCGGTCAGCGCATGGGCCTCCAGATGGTTGACGGCGACCAGCGGCAGGCCGTGCACCAGCGCGATCGCTTTCGCTGTGGTCAGCCCAACGATGACGCCGCCGATCAGGCCCGGACCCGCGGCGGCGGCGACGCCGTCGAGCGCATCGAAGCCGAGGCCGGCGTCGGCCATGGCCTGCGCGACGATGCCGTCAAGCACCTCGACATGGGCGCGGGCGGCGATTTCCGGCACGACCCCGCCGAAGGCGGCATGGGCGTCGTTCTGGGAGCGCACGACATTGGAGAGGATGCGGCCGGGTCCGGGATGGCCGGGATCGTCGTCGCGCATCACCACGGCGGCGGCGGTCTCGTCGCAGGTGGTTTCGATGCCGAGCACGATCATGCGCTGCTGTATCCTCTTGCCGGCGGCGCCGGTCCACCGCGCCTGTGCAGCGGCTGTTTTTGCATCGGCCGGCGGCGGCGCTTACAAGCCCGGTCATGAGGCCCCATGTGGGCCTGGTCCGCCGACGCGGATAGACTGCGAGACGCTCCGGAGCAATCCCTCGTGCAACATCCTGCCCCTTCCCCGGCGACATCCTCCCTGCTGCGGATCGGCACGCGCGGCAGCCCGCTGGCGCTGGCGCAGGCGCAGATGGTGCGGAACCAGCTCGCCGCCGCCCACGGCCTGGCGGCGGAGCGGATCGAGATCGTCACCTTCCGCACCTCCGGCGACCGCATCCAGGACCGCACCCTGTCCGAAGCCGGCGGCAAGGGCCTGTTCACGAAGGAGCTGGAGGAGGCGCTGCTGACCGGGGCCATCGACCTCGCGGTGCATTCCGCCAAGGACATGCCGACCGAACAGCAGGGCGGCCTCGTCATCGGCGGCGTGCTGCCCCGCGAGGACCCGCGCGACGCCTTCATCAGCCCCCGGGCCGCGCGCCTGCGCGACCTGCCGCCCGGCGCGGTGGTCGGCACCGCTTCGCTGCGCCGGCAGGCGATGGTGAAAATGCTGCGGCCGGACGTCACCGTGATCCCGTTCCGGGGCAATGTCGAAACCCGCCTGCGCAAGCTGGCCGAGGGCGAGGCCGACGCCACCTTGCTGGCGCTCGCCGGGCTCAAGCGCCTCGGCCTCGCGGACCGCGCCACCGCGATCTTCGAGACCCATGAATTCCTGCCCGCCGCCGGTCAGGGTATCGTCGCCATCGAGGTCCGGGGCGACGACGCGCGCACCGTCCCGCTGGTCGCCGCCATCGGCGACGCGGCGGCGGCGACGGCGCTCACCGCCGAACGCGCCTTTCTCGCGGTGCTGGACGGCTCCTGCCGCACGCCCATCGGCGGCCTTGCGGAGATCGCCGGCGAGACGCTGCATTTCCGCGGCCTGATCGCGCGGCCGGACGGCACCGCCCATTTCGCGACCGAACGTCGCGGACCCCTCATCGACGCCGCCGCGCTGGGCGCATCCGCCGGACGCGAATTGCGCGACAAGGCCGGCCCCGATTTCTTCGTGCCGGCGTGACGCCATGCGGCTTCTGGTGACACGTCCGCAGCCGGACGCCAGCCGCACCGCGGAGGCCCTGCGGGCGCGCGGCCATGACGTGCTGGTCGCGCCGCTGTTGCGGATCGAGCCGGTCGCCGGCGCTGCAATTCCTCCCGGTCCGTTCAACGCGCTGGCCGTCACCAGCGCGAATGCCGTGGCGAATCTCGCGTGCCGGCCGGACGCAGCGGCGCTGACGGCCCTGCCGCTGTTCGCCGTCGGCCCCCGCACCGCGCGGGCGGCGCAAGCGGCCGGCTTCGCCGATGTCGTGGCAGCGGCCGGCGACGGCGCTTCTCTGGCGGTGCTGATCGCGGCACGGCTGCCGTCCGGCGCGCGGCTGCTGTATCCGGCGGCCGAACAGCGCGCCGTGGACCTTGCCGCCGCGCTGGCCCCGCACGGCATCGCCGTCGAGACCGTCGCGGTCTATCGCGCTGTCCCGGCCACGGCGTTTCCACCCGAGGCGAAAGCGGCGCTGGAACGGGGCACCGTCGACGGCGTTCTCCATTACTCCCGCCGCTCCGCGATGGCCTATCTGCGCTGCAGCAGGAACCTGGCCCGCGTCCTTTCCCCCGGAAACCATGTTTCGAACGATCCGTCCCTTCGCCCCATTCATTTTTGCCTCTCGGCGCAGGTCGCGGATATCCTTGCAGCCGAGAGGTTCCACGCCGTCGTCGCAGCGCGGCCGGAAGAAGCTGCGCTGTTCGACTGTATCGGCGGCTGAACGGCACATGATTCCGGCGCGCCGCTGCACGGGCGGAAGGGGAAGGACGACCGGCCATGACTGACGAACGCGACAAGCCGGCAGCCGGCGCGGGCAAGCCCGACACGTCCGGCCCCGGGTCATCAGGCACCGGATCATCCGGCAC
>DATMEW010000079.1:0-8757 GCA_035556495.1 Xanthobacteraceae bacterium
CCCGCTTGCCACCCCGCCGCGCCGCCCCTATAGGGCCGCCTCTGCCTCGCCCCGGCATGTCCGGCGGCGCCGGTCGGGGAGTAGCTCAGCCTGGTAGAGCACTGTCTTCGGGAGGCAGGGGCCGGAGGTTCGAATCCTCTCTCCCCGACCATATCGCTCCGGCGAATTCTAACGTCGCCATCCAGCTATAACCGCATACCGCTATCCCAGGCGAAGGGGTGCGGCGTCCATTTCGATTTCTGCCAGCCGCGGCGTGTTATCCTTAGGCAACCGTGCATGGGCTCGAGCGGACATGGACCCGGCCCTTGTAATCGCGGCGTAACGTCGCCATTGGGGGCGCGATTGCCATCCATGGCGGACAAATGAACCTCACCCACCCCCTGCTCGACGCGGACGGCGACAAGCTGCATGAAGAATGCGGCGTTTTCGGCGTAATCGGCGCACCGGAAGCCGCGGCCGCCTGCGCGCTGGGCCTTCATGCCCTGCAGCATCGCGGACAGGAAGCGGTCGGCATCACTAGCTTCGACGGGACGGAGTTCTTCACGCGCCGCGGTCTCGGGCATGTGGCGGATAATTTCGCCAGCGGCGAATCGATCGCCGAACTGCCCGGCACGATGGCCGTGGGCCATGTGCGCTATTCGACCACTGGGGGCTCCGGCCTGCGCAACGTCCAGCCGCTCTATGCCGATCTGGCCAGCGGCGGCTTCGCGGTGGCGCACAACGGCAATATCTCGAATGCGGTCCACCTCAGGCGCGACCTGGTGCAGCGTGGGGCCATCTTCCAGTCGACCTCGGATACCGAGGTCATCATTCATCTTGTCGCCACCAGCCGATTCAAGGCCATACTCGACAAGCTCGTCGACGCTCTGAGGCTGGTCGAAGGCGCCTATGCGCTGATCGTGACGACCCCCCACGGCATGATCGCCTGCCGTGATCCGCTGGGCATCCGCCCGCTGGTGATGGGCCGGCTGGGCGATGCCAAGGTCTTTGCCAGCGAGACCGTGGCGTTCGACATGGTGGGGGCGGAGTTCGAACGGCAAGTCGAACCGGGCGAATTCATCGAAGTCGGTTTCGACGGAACGATCCGCTCGCACCGGCCTTTCGGCAACGTCGCGCCACGGCCCTGCATCTTCGAGCATGTCTATTTCAGCCGGCCGGATTCAGTCTTCAACGACCGTTCCGTCTATGAATCCCGCAAGCAGATCGGCGTGGAACTGGCACGCGAAGCGCCGGTGGAGGCGGACCTCGTGGTGCCGGTGCCTGACAGCGGAGTGCCTGCCGCCATCGGTTATTCCCAGCAATCCGGCATCCCGTTCGAGCTCGGCATCATCCGGTCGCACTATGTCGGGCGGACCTTCATCCAGCCTTCCGACGGCGCCCGCCACGCCGGCGTGAAGCGCAAGCACAATGCCAACCGCAAGCTGGTGGAAGGCAAGCGCATCATCCTGATCGACGATTCGATCGTGCGCGGCACCACCTCGATGAAGATCGTGCAGATGATGCGTGATGCCGGCGCCACGGAGATCCATTTCCGCGTCGCCAGCCCGCCGACCGGGCACGGCTGCTATTACGGGGTCGATACGCCGGAGCGGTCAAAGCTGCTGGCCGGCCGGATGGACGTGGCCGCGATGTGCGACTTCATCCACGCCGACAGCCTGGCCTTCGTTTCGATAGACGGGCTCTATCGCGCCGTGGGCCTGGCCAAGCGCGACAGCGTCTGCCCGCAATATTGCGACGCCTGTTTCACCGGCGATTACCCCACCAGCCTGACCGATCTCGCCGAGCGCCGGCAGGCCGACGCGCAGCTTCCCTTCCCAGTCAACAAGGTCGCCTGATGACGAACGCCGGGCCGCTTGCGGGGCGCATCGCGCTCGTCACCGGCGCAAGCCGCGGAATCGGCGCCGCGACCGCGCAGGCGCTGGCCGCGGCTGGCGCGCATGCCGTGCTCACCGCGCGCACTGTGCGCGACCTTGAGGCGGTCGAGGATGCGATCCACGAAGCCGGCGGCACCGCCACGATCGCGCCGATGGATCTTACCGAAAGCGATTCGATCGCGCGCCTCGCCACTGCTGTTGCGGAACGCTGGCAACGGCTCGATATCCTGATCATCAACGCCGCGATGCTGCCGCCGCTCACCCCCGTGGCGCAGATCGAGCCGAAGAGCTTCAACCAGGCGCTGACGCTTAACGTGTTGGCCACTCAAGCCCTGATCGCCGCATTCGACCCACTGCTGAAACGCAGCGATGCCGGGCGCATCATCGGCCTGACCAGCAGCGTCGGCGCAGAGCCGCGTGCTTACTGGGGAGCTTACGGCGCGAGCAAGGCTGCGTTCGAAGCGTTACTGATATGCCATGGACAGGAGATCGGGCGCATTTCCGACACCCGCGTCGCCATCGTCGACCCCGGCGCCACCCGCACCCAGATGCGCGCCCGCGCCTATCCGGGCGAGGACCCGCTGTCGGTCAAATCGCCGGGAACCGTGGCCAAGCGGATCGTGGAGATGCTCGCGGAGGATTGCCCCAATTTGCATCGGGAGCGGGTCGGAGCATAGGCGATATGTTAGAGAATGACGCCGTAGCGCTACCCTCTAACCATCGACGATACCCATATTGAAGAGATCGAAGGTCTTGCAAGCTGTCGTTCCGCCGCTAGGGCCGGTTCCAATAAGGAAACTGCAAGGCTTAAAATGACCGACCGTAACTCTCGGAATGTGGCACTCATCACCGGAATCACCGGGCAGGACGGTGCTTATCTCGCTCAACTGCTCTTAGACAAAGACTACGAGGTACATGGCCTGAAGCGCCGTTCTTCCTCATTCAACACCGGCCGAATCGAGGATATTTATCAAGACCCTCACGATCCGGACCAGCGGTTTGTGTTACACTACGGCGATCTCACGGATTCAACAAATCTCATCCGCATCGTGCAGGAGATTCAGCCAACGGAAGTCTACAATCTTGCCGCTCAAAGCCACGTTGCAGTGAGTTTCGAGACGCCAGAGTATACCGCAAATTCCGATGCGATCGGCACGCTGCGATTGCTCGAAGCGATCCGGATTCTGGGCTTCAAAGACAAGACTCGCTTTTATCAGGCTTCCACCAGCGAACTCTATGGCCTGGTGCAGGAAGTACCACAATGTGAGACGACACCTTTCTACCCACGCTCTCCCTACGGTGTGGCGAAGCTTTATGCATACTGGATCGTGGTCAATTACCGAGAGGCCTACGGCCTCCATGCATCCAACGGCATTTTGTTCAATCACGAAAGCCCGCTGCGTGGGGAAACCTTTGTCACCCGCAAAATTACCCGCGCGGCGGCGGCGATTGCCCTTGGTCGGCAGGAAAAGCTTTATCTGGGTAATCTCAATGCCCAACGCGATTGGGGACATGCGAGGGAATATGTGCGCGGTATGTGGCTGATGCTCCAACAGGACGAGCCCGATGACTACGTACTCGCCACCGGCAAGACCACCGCCGTACGTGAATTCGTACGTTGGGCGTTCGAGGATGCGGGGCTTCCAATAGAATTTCGTGGTGAAGGCGTCGAGGAAAAAGGCTATTCTCAAGTGGATGGACGTATACTCGTCGAAGTCGACAGGCGATATTTCCGACCCACCGAGGTGGACATGCTGATCGGCGATCCCAGTAAGGCTCTCCGGCAACTGGGTTGGAAGCACGAAACTTCGGTTCGCGAACTCGCACGCGAAATGGTCCGGGCCGACCTACTGGTGATGCGCGACGCACCAATTGCCAAAGACGCATGATGCCCTACGATCTCACCCGAAAAAGAGTTTACGTAGCAGGTCACAAGGGCATGGTGGGTTCTGCTATCGTGCGCCGATTGGCCAGCGAGCAATGCGAAGTGTTGTTCTCGGACAGATCCGTCGATCTGCGAGAGCAGGCTGCCGTGCGTGCGTGGTTCGCCGAGAACCGGCCAGACGCCGTCGTGATCGCCGCGGCAAAGGTCGGCGGAATTCTTGCGAATGACAGCTATCCGGGCCAGTTTCTCTACGATAATTTGATGATCGAGGCCAATCTCATCGAGATTTCGCGTCTGTATGAAATCGAGAAACTTCTCTTCCTTGGCTCTTCTTGCATTTACCCAAAAATGGCGCCGCAACCGATCGCTGAGGATGCGCTTCTGAGCGGGCCGCTTGAGCCGACCAACCAATGGTATGCGATTGCCAAGATTGCCGGGATCAAACTGTGCCAAGCTTATCGGCGACAATACCGCTGTGACTTCATCAGCGCTATGCCAACCAACCTCTACGGCCCAGGCGATAACTACGATCTCAAGGGTAGCCATGTGCTGCCGGCACTAATCCGAAAGGCTCATGAGGCCAGATTAAAGGGCGCCGATAGCATCGACATCTGGGGCACGGGCGCCCCGCGTCGTGAATTCCTGCACGTAGACGATCTTGCTGACGCCTCGGTATTTCTACTGAAGCATTATTCGGATGAGCAGCATGTGAATGTCGGTTCTGGCGAAGACATTCCCATCATTGAATTGGCTCGGCTGGTCTGCGACATAGTCGGCTTCGAAGGGGGAATTCAGCCCGACCCAAGCAAACCCGACGGCACGTCGAGAAAACTCATGAGCCGCGATAGAATGGCGGCGCTCGGTTGGTTTCCATCGATCGGTCTACGGGAAGGCATCAAGCGCACATATGCCGACTTCGTATCCGGGAATGTCAAGCAATAAGGGGCTGACCTAGCATGTTCTCATTACGCCGTTTTATCGGCTCCAGTGAGGCGCTGATCGCCAGTTTGTTAGTCATTGCGATAGCGCTGCTCTTTGGCGGAGGTTCCAGAAGCGACATCGCCACTCATTCATTGGTCCGCACAGTCGCTATCGTCGTGCTTGCGTGGTCGCTGATCAGGGGCGAATGGCCTGCCATTCGGGAATTATGGTTCCCGATCCTGCTGATGGCGTTGTGGACAGCAATGATCGCCTTACAACTTCTACCTCTGCCACCTTCTCTATGGGAGGCATTGCCAGCGCACGCCCCATTCCAGAATATTTTCGAAGCGGTTGGCCTTGGCGATGTCTGGCGCCCCCTCTCAATGTCACCAAATGCGACAATAAATGCATTCTTCGCCTCGTTAGTGCCCTTCTCGATCCTTGTCGCGGTCGCCCGGCTTCGCGGCAACAGACCTTTGATGATTGTGATTGTCGGGGTTCTGATTATCGCAGCGCTGAGCGCATTGTTTGGTATCATCCAAATCACCAGCCAGGCGAAGTGGGCATATCTATATCGTATTACGAACGAAGGAGCGGCAGTAGGCCTGTTCGCCAATCGCAATCATCAAGCACTGTTCATGGCAGCAACGTTCCCCCTTTTGGCAGTCATTGCCGCATGGCCTGGACTTAGTACGCGGCAGCGCAACAACAACGAGTTGATCGCCTTAGGCGGGGCCGTCCTCTTGGTCCCCCTGATCTTGATTACGGGCTCTCGGGCGGGACTGGTGTTAATGGTGATAGGCGCCCTGGCTAGCGTGGTCATATATCGCTCGGGGCAACCCTCATTATTTCAATCGCGCTCCGCTTCCTCGAAATCGCGACGTGGCGGCGCAAAATCGCACTTGATACCACTCGCGCTCACGGCGGGATTAATCGGCCTGGTCGGGCTGACGGTTGTATTTTCACGCGCTGAAGCGGTCCGCCGCCTGTTCGCAGAGGACGTTTCGCAAGAAATCCGTCTCCGCTTATTCAGCACAATGCTCAAAATCGGTAACGATTTTGCCCCTTTTGGAGCGGGTTTCGGCACGTTTGACCCAATTTTCCGCATGTACGAGCCGTTCGAGACCCTCTCACCGCTCTATGTCAATCATGCGCACAACGACCTCTTGGAAATCTATATCGAGGGTGGTTTTGTGGCGCTCGGCCTACTTGCTGCGTTTCTGTTCTGGATCGCCCTGCGGACCGGTTCCGCATGGCGGCCGGTGTCCGGCGCGCTTCGATCAGACCAGCTACTCGCCCGCGCCGGTAGCATTATTCTGCTCCTCCATCTCGTAGCCAGCCTTGCGGATTATCCTTTGCGAACTCCGGCAGATGCCGCACTGGCAGCAATCGCAGTGGCGATGTTGGCTCGATGGCCCGTGCGGCCAAAACTTTTGATGGACGCTAATAATCGCCACAGCTAGTGCGGGCTGACGCAAGCGGGCATTGCTAATGTGTCGCGACAATGGAGCTGCTTGAGTGTTTTCTAGAGTCGTTGCGTTGATCGGTACCGCCGCATTGGCCGGGTGCGTGTCCACGCCACCACTGGGCAGCAAGGATGGCTCCGTTCAAATTGCTGGCGAGATGAACCTGCCCCCCCCTTCCGAGCTTGACCAGGTTGCAGAGGCGCGCTCCGCACTTATCGGTCCGCAGGATAAGCTGAGCATCGACGTATGGGGCGTAGAAGGGCTGTCGCGCCAGCTCCAAGTGGATGCAAGCGGCGCGATCTCAGTACCTCTGGCAGGCACATTGGATGTCGCCGGCAAGAAATCGCAACAAGTTGCCGAGGAACTCCGCTCGCGCCTCCTGAGATACGTCAAGGATCCTATCGTCACGGTCAATGTTCAGGAGGCACTTAGCCGCACGCTGACCATTGATGGCGAGGTTGAGGAGCCCGGCAATTATCCAGTCATGAATAACATGACTTTGCTGCGAGCGATTGCCGCGGCCAAGGGGGAAAGTAATCTATCTAATCCCAAGGACGTAGTTGTTTTTCGCACTGTCAATGGGCAGCGAATGGCGGCGCTCTACAATGTCGCAGCAATTCGTCGCGGTAACTACGAAGATCCAAAAGTTTATCCGAATGACCTGATCGTCGTGGGTGAATCCGGGCGGGAACGCCTTCTGCAGTATGCACTGCAGATCGGTCCGGCGCTGGTCACACCCCTTATCTATATTCTCAGCTCTAGGTAGCGATTAATGAATACTGCAGAAGTCCCTTGGTTTGGTGCTGCAGGCCCGCAGGCTATTGCGGAAGAAGGAGGGGCGACACAAATGCCGCTGCTCCTACGTTACTGGCGCGTCATTGTGCGCCGCCGCTGGCTTATTCTGGCGATTGCCGCAGCCGTTTTGCTTCTTGGCCTCATCATTACTCTACTCACCACTTCACAATATACCGCAAATTCGACCGTCGAAATCTCTCGGCAGCAAGACCGAGTCGTCGAAGTTGATGAAGTGAAGCCTGAGTCCAGCTTCGTAGACCAGGAATTCTACCAAACACAATATTCCCTCCTTGAAGCAAGATCTCTTGCGGAGGCCGTGGTGACGGATCTGCGATTGGTTTCGAACAATGATTTCTTCGAAATGTTTGGGGTGGATCCCGACCAATCCGGAGGACTCTTTGGGAATGAACGAAACGTTCGTCTTACCCGCGAGCAACGAGATCAGCGCATGCGGGAAGCCGTGAAAATTCTTCTCGACAATGTCGGGGTGTCACCCATCCGCGGCTCACGTCTGGTGGTCCTAAGCTTTACCAGCCCGGACCCCGAATTTTCGGCCAAGGTGGTCAACTCCTGGACGAAGAACTTCATCAACCAAACTTTGGCCCGCCGTTATGAAGCGACCTCATATGCGCGGGCGTTTCTGGAAGAACGACTTAATCAGTTGCGCGCACGTCTGGAAGATTCTGAACGTGCCCTAGTCACCTACGCGGAGCGGCAACAGATTATTAACTTGCCCAGAGGTGCTCCTAACGCCGAAGGGCGCGTGGCCGAAAGTTCTATCATAACGGAGGATTTGATAGCCCTCAATCAAGCGCTTGCCGAGGCAACTGCGGATCGCATCGCCGCTGCAAGCCGCTCGGGAACGACGGCCGACGCGAGCCGCGAGGCTCTGACCAATCAAACTCTTACCGCTCTGCGCGAGAAGCGGGCCGAATTGGCTGCAAACTATTCGAAACTGCTTGCCCAATTCCAACCAGACTATCCTCCGGCCATGGCTCTGGCGGCACAGCTCCAGCAACTAGATCACAGCATTACGTCCGAAGAAGCGCGGATACGCAGAAGCCTCGGCTCGGAATACGTCTCCGCTTCACGGCGTGAGACGCAACTGCGCGAAAAGGTCAACGACTTGAAGGAGCAGATGCTCGACCAGCGACGTAGATCCATTCAATATAACATCTATCAGCGTGAGGCGGATACTAATCGGCAACTCTACGATGCCCTGCTGCAGCGCTATAAGGAAATTGGCGTGGCTGGCGGCGTCGGCAACAACAATATCTCCGTCATCGACAGCGCGAAGGTCCCGGATAAGCCATCGAGTCCGCGTATCGCAATCAACGTTTTCCTGGCGTTGTTGGGCGGGCTGGGCCTTGGTGTCGCTGTAGCCTTCCTCCTGGAACAAATCGACGAAGCCATTCGAGATCCATCGGTCATCCCTGAGATCACTGGCCTGCCCTTGCTCGGCATAGTACCGATGACCGCGGCGGACGAAGATGCCAGACAAGCTTTGGACGATCCAAAATCGGCGCAGTCCGAAGCTTACCTTTCAATCCGGACCAGTTTACAATTCGCCACGGATCATGGCGTCCCACGTTCGTTCACTGTTACGTCGACGCGCGCTTCCGAGGGCAAGTCCACTACCGCGCTGGCGCTTGCACAGTCGCTTGCTCGCGCAAAGCGAACAGCGATCTTGGTCGATTGCGATCTCCGCTCCCCTTCAGTTCACAAGCTAGCGGACATGAGTAACAAGTTCGGCACAAGTAACTTCTTGAGCGGCGATGACGATATTGATCGGCTGATTGCACTCGGTCCGTGCGAG
>DATMEW010000080.1:0-12591 GCA_035556495.1 Xanthobacteraceae bacterium
ACGATCGGCTTGGGAAGACAGCGGCGTTTCCATCTCGGCTTTGTTTCTTTCCGGCGAAAGCGGCATCGTCCTGCACGGGCCGGGCCGCCCTTGTCTGACGGGGTATAGGGAACATCCGCTTTGGAATGAGTCAACGTTTCCGGGCGTTTTCAGCGCTCCTGTGCCTTACTTCATGCCGAAACGCCGCCTTCGGCATTCGCGAAACAGGTCAGCGGGCGCGAACACGTTCCACGTGATACTCAAATGAGATCGGCGCAGCCGGCCTTCATCGCCCAATAGTTCCAGCCGCGACGCGCGGCCGGCGCGGTCCAGTCGGTTTCCGTCATCCGTGTCTCGATCTCGCCCTGCGAGAGGCCCTTCGGTTGGCCGTAGCGCATCGTCTCAAGCAGGATGCGCGCGTTGCGCGGAAGATAGACGCACATGGTCACGACCTTGATGATCGACGTGCCGGCGGCGGAGAAGCCGTGGCCGCGCATCAGCACCACGCTGTTGCCGGCGAGGCGCGCGGCCATGTCGCGGGCCTGCGCCATGTTCTTCACCAGCAGGTTGGTGCGGTCGCCAAAGGCATCGGCGATATCCCACACCGGCACGGTCCAGCCGATCTCGCTGGCGCTGTGGATCACGGGCCGCAGCGGGATATCGACCAGCCCGAACGGCAGCGTCGCCTCGGCATGGGCATGCACGACTGTATCGACCTCGGGGCGAGCTTCGTAGATGCCGCCGTGAATGAAACGTTCGAGATAGGGCGGCCGGTCGTCGTTCACCGCCGTGCCGTCGAGACGAAACTCCATGATATCGTCGAGCCCGACCAGCTCCGGGCTCAGCGAGCGGGAGAGCAGATACCGCTCCGGGTCCTCGGGATGACGCACGCTGACATGGCCATAGGCATCGACGACGCCATGCATGGCGAGCACCCTGTTCGCGATCACGAGGTCGCGCCGGGCGCGTTCCAGCCTGTCCATCTTTCCTCTCCCTTGCACGCGCCGTTCCCACAGGTCCGGCCATCAGCCTTGGTATAGCTCCGGCGGAACGGGACGCCAGCGGCGCGAACGCCTGCGCAGGGGTCACTGCCCGGACGGGCGGCGGTTGCGGCACGGCCGGATTCCGGCGCAACGGCGGGCGGGTCTGCCGCTGCGCTTGCGCCGCCATCGCCCGCCGCGATAGCGGCTTCGACGACATCCGAAAGCCTTCCGTCGCGCGTCGGCCGCCGGCAGGCCGGGCGGAGTCTGAACGCTACCCCCGAACACCGCCCTTGCGCGGGATCGCGGAAGCTGACACTTGCGCTTATCTTGGGAGAACCGGCAGCCGCATCGGGCGCGCGCCGGCCGCTGCAGGCGCAGGTGGGGACACACCATGACGAATGGGGTGAGGGAAAGATCAAGGCGGGACGAGGCTGCGGGCGGCCTGTCCGTCGTCGTGCCCGCCTATAACGAGGCGGACGGCCTGCCGCTGTTTCACGAGCGGCTGGTGGCGGTGCTGGCTCAGTTGCAGGCGGCGCGCCGCATGCCGGTCGAGATCGTCTATGTCAACGATGGCAGCCGAGACGACACCTATGCCGTCGCCCGCGCGCTGCCGGCCTCCGCCGTCGCGGTGCAGACCCTGTCGCTGTCGCGCAATTTCGGCAAGGAGGCCGCGCTGATGGCCGGCCTCGACCATGCCCGGCATCAGGCCATTCTGTTCATGGACGGCGACGGCCAGCACCCGCCGGCGCTGATCCCGGCGCTGGTCGGCTACTGGTTGGACGATGGCTATGACGTGGTCTTCACGGCCAAGGCTCATCGCGACAGCGAGTCTCTCGCCCGCCGCCTCATGGTGCGGAGCTTCTACTGGCTCATCAACTGGGGCGCGCGCCAGCGCATTCCCGAAGACGCCGGCGACTTCCGCCTGCTCTCGCCGCGCGCCGTCGCCGCGCTGAAGCGGCTGCCGGAGCGCAACCGTTTCTTCAAGGGCCTCGCGACCTGGATCGGCTTCCGCCAGAAGCGCGTGGACTATGAGCCCGCGCCCCGCGCCCATGGCGCCACGAGCTGGAACGTGCGTGCCCTGCTCGGCCTGTCCATCGAGGGCCTGACCTCCTTCTCGGTCGCGCCGCTCCGCGTGGCCAGCGCGCTGGGCGCGATCCTCGCCGTCGGCGCATTTTTCTTCGGCCTTCAGATCCTGTTCGAAACGGTCGTCTTCGGCCAGTCGGTGCCGGGCTATCCCTCGCTGCTGATCGGCATCATGGTGCTGGGCGGCGTCCAGCTCATGATGATCGGCGTGATGGGCGAATATATCGGCAAGATCCTGTCCGAACTGAAAGGCCGCCCGGTCTATTTCATCGCCGATCACGAGACCCGGCCGGCGGTGCAGGAGACGACAGAACAGCAGCCGAGCGATCAGGACCCGACGCCGCCGCCCGGCGTCACCGGCGCATGACCGACATATGACTGACATGCCCCGCCGCATCTGGCTCTGCGCCGACGATTACGGCATCGCGCCCGGCGTGAATGCCGCAATCCGCGATCTCACCGCGCAGGGCCGGCTCAACGCCACTTCCGCCATGGTGGTCGCGCCGAGCCTCGATGCGGAAGCCGCGCAGGCCCTCGCGGCACTGAATGCCGGCGCGAAGCAGATCGCCATCGGCCTGCATCTCACCATGACCGCGCCGTTCCGGCCGCTGAGCCAAGGCTTCGCGCCCCTCGACGAGGGAGCCTTCCTCCCCATCGGCGCGATGCTGCTGCGGGGCCTCGCCCGCCGGCTCGACCCGGTCACGGCGGCGCGCGAGATCGACGCCCAACTGGCGGCTTTCGCAAAGTTGTTCGGCCGCATGCCGGACTTCATCGACGGCCATCAGCATGTGCATCTGCTGCCCGGCATCCGCGAGCCGCTGCTCGCGGCCATGGCCCGGCAGGCGCCCCATGCCTGGGTCCGGCAGTGCGGCCGCGCGGGGCGCGGGCGTGGATATGGACGTTTTGCCTTCGCCGACCGCAAGGCGCTGCTGCTGGATGCGCTCTCCGCCGGCTTCCGCAAGCGCGCAGAGGCCGCCGGCATCCGCACCAATACCGGCTTCGGCGGCGCTTACGACTTCGTCGAAACCGCCGATTTCGCCATGCTGTTCCCGCGATTCCTCGACGGCCTGCCCGATGGCGGGCTGATCATGTGCCATCCCGGCATGGTGGACGCGGAACTCATGCGGCTCGATCCGCTCACCACGCTGCGCCAGCGCGAATACGATTATTTCCGCGGCGACGCCTTTCCCGCCGCGCTCCGCGGCCGGGATATCGCGCTGCGGCCCGCCGCCGCATGAACGCGCGCGCTGCGACAATTTAGTTCGCCCGCACCATTCTCCCGCCCGATCCCGCGCCTACATTCCATGGGGATGACATGGGAGATCCCTGATGACACCGCAGGAACGGGCGCTCGTCGCCGATCTGTTCGATCGCCTCGCAAGCCTTGAGAATGCCTCGCGCGACCCGGAGGCGGAACGGCTCATGATCGACGGGCTGCGCCGCGCGCCGAACGCCGTCTATGCGCTGGTGCAGACCACGCTGTTGCAGGACGAGGCGCTGCGCCGCGCCGACGAGCGCATCCGCGAACTTGAAACACAGGCGGAGCCGGCCCCGTCTCAGGGCGGCGGCTTCCTCGACAGCATGCGTGAAAGTCTGTTCGGCCAGCGCGCCGACCCGCCCCGGCGGGGCGCCGTGCCCTCCGTCGGCGGCGGCAGCGGCGCGATGGGCGTGCCGGCGGGCTTCCGCCAGGCCGCGGGCGGACGCGACGAGCCGCAGCAGCAGGCGCGCCCCGGCTTCGGCGGCGGGTCGTTCCTCGGCACGGCGGCGGCGAGCGCGGCCGGCGTGATCGGCGGCGCGCTGCTGCTGGACAGCGTGCGCTCCATGTTCGGCGGCAGCCCAGCGGGACAGGCCGCCGCCGCGACCGGCGAGAGCGGGGCCGGCGGCCGGGACACCGCCTCCCTTGGCGAACAGGCCGGCGTCAACGATGTCGGCCAGCACGGCGCGGAGAACCATGGCCTGTTCGATACGGCGCAATATGACGACGCCGATTATTTCGACGACAGCAGCGACTTCGATGCCGGCGGGGACTTCGGCGATTTCGCCTGAGCGGGCCGCGTGAACGACAGTTGCCCGCCCAATGAAAAAGGCCGCCCCTCGGGGCGGCCTTTTCTCTTCACGCCAAACTTCAAGGTCACATCACCACGACCTTGGTGCCGACCTTCACCCGTTCATACAGGTCCGCCACATCCTCGTTGCGCATGCGGATGCAGCCGGACGACACCGCCTGCCCGATGGTCCATGGCTCGTTGGAACCGTGGATGCGATACAGCGTGGAACCGAGATACATGGCGCGGGCCCCGAGCGGATTGTTCGGCCCGCCGGGCATGTGGCGCGGCAGATAGGGCTGGCGCTTGAGCATCTCGGCAGGCGGCCGCCAGTCCGGCCACTCGCGCTTGGCCGTGATCTTGTGCGCCCCGGCCCAGGTGAAGCCCGGGCGGCCGACACCGATGCCATAGCGGATGGCGCGGCCGTTCTCCTGCACCACGAACAGGAAGCGGCGCGGCGTATCGATGACCACGGTGCCCGGCTGCTCCGGCCCGTCATACAGCACTTCCTGCATCTGATAGCGCGCATCCGGCGCGGCACGCGCCGCGGATGGCAACGCTGCCATCTGCGGCCGCGGCGCGCCATAGGCCGGCGCGACATATTGCGGCACGGCCTGCTGATAAACTTGCTGCTGGTAGACCGGCTGCTGATAAGCCGGCTGCTGACGGTAGACCTGCTGATAGACCGGAGCAGGCTGCGGCTGGCGTTGCAGATAGACCTGCTGGCGCGGTGCGACCTGATAGGCCGGCGGCTGAACATAGACCGGCTGGGCGGCCGGCTGACGGGCATAGAGCGGGGCCTGCTGAGCATAGGCTGGCTGGCGTGGATCGTATCCCTGCTGCGGTGCATAGCCGCGCGGCGCCGCAGCACCCGGCTGAGCGGCATAGCCCTGACGCGGGGCATGGACCGTGGCCCGCCGGGCCTGCCGGTCCTGAATCTCCATGCCGGGCGGAGGCGCCGGCATCGGCTCGGCATGTCCGGCAACTGCGCCTTGCCGGCCCTGCATCCGCGACGGAGCAACCTGCCGCATCCGCGGCTGCTGCTGCGACGGCCGAACCGCGACGGGCTGATAGCCTCCGCCGGTGAACACATACTGGATCAACCCGCCGCCCATATTGGCGGACGCCTGCGGCGCGGCCTGTCCGTAAGCCGGATAGGGCTGCCCATGAGGCTGACCGTAAATTTGCGCCTGCGCGCCAGCCGCGGGGATGGCGGCCAGCGCCAATGCGGACATGAGGATTCGCTGCATCGACGTACTCTGCACTGATCGTCAGGGCGCAAACGCCGCCCGTTGACTCAGTAGAGCGGCAAACCCATGCCGATCGGTAAAAGCCGGCGATGGTTAAACCCTGCGCGCCACCGAAAACCGCCTGTTCATGAAGTTATGGTTTCCCGCCTGTTAAGCCTGATCTTCCGCCGCCGCCGGAAAATGTCCGCGCCATAGCGTCTCGCAACACACCCTTAAGCCTGGAACCTTCAGAGTTGCGTCATCGGGAGGGCATGATGGCGATACGGCGCAGAGTTTTCCGCATCGAGGAACAGGCTGAACGTTCTGGATTGATCCGCACAGAAGCATCCATCCAGCCATCCGGCGCCCTGCCCTCGACCGGGGCAACAGCACCGGCGCAGCACAAAGCCACGCTCGGTAATCTGGCGCGCGAGCTTGAAGCGCTTGAAAGCGACGCCCGCGCTTCTGTGGAACGCATCCTTTCGGCCACGGAAAACTTGGAAAGGATCACGTCGCAATTGTCCGGCGCCGAACGGCAGATGCTCGCCGCCGACATGCGAGACTGCCTCGCCCGCATCTTCGCGGCGTGCAACCTCCACGACCTCGCCGGGCAACGGATCACCAGAGCCCTCGGCATGCTGCATACCGTGGAAGAGCATATCGTGCTGCCGCCCGCGGAGGCGGTGAAATCGCAGCACGCGCCAGCGGCACGCGTCGGGGCCGGCTTTTTGCTTCCGCCGGTTCCGCCCGCCGATACCGCAGCCGCAGCGCCGCTGCCCGCCCTCCATGGTCCGGCCCGGGACGGCGATCCCGGCCATATGACCCAGAGCGAGATCGACGCCCTGTTCGCCGTCTAGAGCATGATCCCGGCACAGACGGTTCGGGAAAGGCCGCCGGCGTCGCCGGTGACATATGGCGCGTCGCGACGGCAGCATCTGATCGGACGTTTGCCGACCGGCCATTCCCTGAAAGAATCGGATGCGCTGCGGCCGGCGGTGATCTACAAGCCATGACCTCCTAGAGTTGGTGCCATGAGCAACGTCCCGGTCTCCCCCCTCGCCCCCGCCACCGTGCCCGACATGCCGCCGCTGGACGGCGTGCGCCTCGCCACCGCCGCCGCCGGCATCCGCTACAAGGGCCGCACCGACGTGCTGATGGCGGTGTTCGACCCCGGCACCACGGTGGCCGGCGTGTTCACGAAGTCGAAATGCCCATCCGCCCCGGTCGAATGGTGCCGGGACCGCATCAAGGCCGGCAAGGCGCGGGCGCTGGTGGTCAATTCCGGCAACGCCAACGCCTTCACCGGCAAATCCGGGCGGCAGGCGACCCGGCTGACCGCAAAGATCGCCGCCAGGGCGCTCGGCTGCGACGCGGACACGATTTTCCTCGCCTCCACCGGCGTGATCGGCGAGCCGCTCGACGCCCGCGCTTTCGACGGCGTGATGGCCGGGCTGGTGGCCGACGCCGCGCCGGAGCCATGGATGGATGCGGCGGGCGCCATCATGACCACCGACACCTTCCCCAAGGCCGCGACCGCCACCGTGCGCCTTGGCAAGACCACGGTGACCATCAACGGCATCGCCAAGGGCGCGGGCATGATCGCACCGGACATGGCAACGATGCTGTCCTTCATCTTCACCGATGCACCGATTTCGTCGCGCGTGCTCCAGTCGCTGCTGAAGGAAGGCGTCGAGGACACCTTCAACGCCGTCACCATCGACGGCGATACCTCCACCTCCGACACCCTGCTCGCCTTCGCGACCGGCGCAGCGGCAAAACGGGGCGCGCCGCGCATCACCTCCGCCGCCGATCCGCAGCTCAAGGCGTTCCGCAAGGCGTTCCAGCAGGTGCTGGCGAACCTGTCCGAACAGGTCGCCCGCGATGGCGAGGGCGCGCGCAAGCTGGTCGAGATCATCGTCGAGGGCGCGACTTCCAAGACCTCCGCCCGCCGCATCGCCATGTCCATCGCCAATTCGCCGCTGGTGAAAACCGCCTTTGCCGGCGAGGACGCCAACTGGGGCCGCGTCGTCATGGCGGTCGGCAAGGCCGGCGAACCGGCGGACCGCGACCGGCTCTCGATCTGGTTCGGCGGCATCCGCGTCGCCCACAAGGGCGCACGCGATCCGGCCTATGACGAGGCCGAGGTTTCCGCCGTGATGAAGAAGCCGGAAATCACGCTCCGCGTCGCGCTCGGCCTTGGGCAGGGCAAGGACCGCGTGCTGACCTGCGACCTCACCAAGGACTATGTGGCGATCAACGGCGATTATCGGTCATGACTGTCTTTGCTGTGTGCCTTGACGGTCCCTTAACAACGCTCTGAGAGATTGGGGAGGCGGAACGTGAGGGTCGTTCTGGTGGCTGCCTGCGCGCTGATCGATCCGGACGGCCGGGTGCTGCTGGCCCAGCGCCCCGAAGGCAAGCCGATGGCGGGGCTCTGGGAGTTCCCCGGCGGCAAGGTGGAAAACGGCGAACGCCCGGAGGATTGCCTGATGCGCGAGTTGAAGGAGGAGCTGGGCATCACGGTCCGCGAGCCCTGCCTCGCGCCGCTGACCTTCGCCAGCCATAGCTATGACGATTTCCACCTGCTGATGCCGCTCTATGCCTGCCGGCGCTGGGAGGGGACCGTGATGCCGATGGAGCAGCAGGAACTCGCCTGGGTCCGCGCCGGCCGCCTGCGCGATTACCCGATGCCCGCGGCGGACGAGCCGCTGATCCCGCATCTCCAGGCCCTGCTGAACTGAACGGGAAAGCTCCTGACATGCAGCCGACGACCCTAACGAGGACCATCGCCCGCCGGCTGCGCAGCTTCCGCCGCGACGACAGCGGCGGGACGGCCATCGAATACGCGCTCATCGCCGCCGGCGTCGGCGTCTGCATCGTCGCCACGATCTGGAACCTCGGCGAGACCGTGAACACCACGTTCTACGAGAAACTCGGCAGCATGTTCTGAGCGTATTGCCGCCGGCCGCACCATTGCCCGGCAATCAGCGGCCGGCTTTATCTCCCGCCGACCATTCGCGGGCATTCAGCGCATCGGCAAGGCGGGTCCGGGCCGAGCCGGGCTTGAGCGGCTTCTGCTGGCTCGCATCCGGCGCCCAGCCCGAGAGCCAGACGATGTCGAAGGTCGCGCGGAAGCGTCCATCCGCATCCGTGAAACGCTCGCCATAAATCTCCATCATCCGCGCAAGCGTGGCGCGCCGCAGCGGCTTGCGCCGGCGCTCCACCAGCATGTTGGTCGCGCCCATGGCGCGCAGATCGGCCATCAGGCCGAGCGGCGAACGGTAGCGCACCACGACGCGGTCGAGATCGGCCACCGGCAGCGCGAAGCCGGCGCGCTGAAGCAGCGCCCCGAGTTCCCGCACGTCCGCAAACGGCGCGACCCGAGGCGAAACACCACCCTCCACCTCAGCTTCCGCCTGTGCAAACGCCTGCCGCAGCTCGGTCAGAGTCTCGCCGCCGAGGATCGCGGCAAGAAACAGCCCGTCCGGCCGGAGCGCACGGCGGGCCTGCACCAGCGCGCCCGGAAGATCGTTCACGGTCTGCAATCCGAGCGCCGACACGACGAGATCGAGCGCGCCGACGGCGAACGGCAGCGCCTCCTCGTCCGCACGGACATGAAGCCCGCCCGGCGCGGCGGAATGCGGCAGACGGTCCACCGTGATCACGGTTCCGACATTTCCGGCGGCGTCCACGGCGCCGCGCAGCAGCGCCGGCAGCGTGCCGAAAACAGCCGCCCGGTCGAACCGGCGCAGCACCGCGGCAAGACGCTCCCGCAGATCGTCCGCCACCCGCTCCATCAGGAACGCCGCACACCCCGCCTGTAGCGCCCGCGCCTGCCGCCGCAGCAGCAGCGCACGGTCGAAAATCACCGGATGATCCGGCTTCACTGACGCAGGCGAAGAAGACGACGAGACCGACATGGCGGGACATTAGCCTTCCGGACCGCGCGACGCGAGGCGGCTGGCCGCTCCCGGCTCCGCCGCCCCCTTTCCATCCCCGGCAGATGCCGTAGCATCCCGCCATGGCAAGGGATGTGGAAGCAACAACGCCCGGCGATCCGGCGATTCACTGCCTGCGCCGGCGGCTCGGGCTTTGGGGCGCGGCCCTGCGCCACGGCGGCACGGCCGCCTTCGCCGCCGCGCTGGACATTGCGCTGCCGCGGCAATGCCCCACCTGCCGGGACGCCATCGCCACGGAAGGCGTCTGCCCCGCCTGCTGGTCCGAACTCGCCTTCATCCGTCCGCCCTATTGTGAACGGCTCGGCATCCCCTTTGTCTATGATCCCGGCCCCGGCATCCTTTCAGCGGAAGCCATCGCCGCGCCGCCGGCCTTCCATCGCGCCCGCGCGGCGCTGCGTTTCAACGATACGGCGCGGCAGCTCGTCCATTCGCTCAAATATGGCGACCGGAGCGACCTTGCGCCCCTGTTCGGGCGGTGGATGGCCCATGCCGGCGCGGAATTGCTGGCCGGGTCGGAGCTGCTGATCCCCGTGCCGCTGCACTGGCAGCGCCTCTGGGCCCGGCGTTTCAACCAGTCCGCCGCGCTGGCCCATGCGGTCGGGCGGACGGCAGAGCGGCCGATCGCGACGGACCTGCTGCGCCGGGCGCGCCCAACCGCCCATCAGACCGGGCTGACACGCGCGGCGCGCGCGGCCAATGTGCAGGGCGCTTTTGCCGTTCACGCCGAGGCGCACGGCAGAATCGCCGGCCGGCGGGTGCTGCTGGTCGACGATGTGCTCACCACCGGCGCGACGGCGGACGCCTGCGCCCGCGCCCTGCTCCGCGCGGGCGCCGCTCAGGTCGATCTGCTGGTATTTGCACGGGTTGTCGCCCCCGCAGACGGACTTATATAAAAAACTGTCATTTCCGGAGCGCGCTCATGCCGCCTATCGATATCTACACGACGACCTATTGCCCCTATTGCATTCGCGCCAAGGCATTGCTCACGCGCAAGGGCGCGGCCTTCAACGAAATCAACCTCGACGACGATCCGTTGCGCCGGCGCGAGATGATTCAGCGCGCCAATGGTGGGCGCACCGTGCCGCAGATCTTCATCGGCGACCGGCATGTCGGCGGCTGCGACGACATCCATGCGCTGGATGCCGCCGGCGGCCTCGACCCGCTGCTCGCCGGGCAGGCCAGCCCGGCATGACCAGACCCCAGCACACCGGCGGCGCTTTCACGGTCGGCCTCGTCGGCATGCGCTCGACCTTCTCGCCCCCCGAGAATCTCGACGCCGCGGCGAAGCTGATCGCCGAAGCCGCGGCCGGCGGCGCGGATTATGTGCAGACGCCGGAAATGACCAACATCATGTCGCTGCGCCGCGAACAGATGCTGGAGGTCGTCACTCCGGAAGACGACGACATCACCCTCGCCGCGGCGCGTGAGCTTGCGCGCAAGCACCGCATCCACCTTCATCTCGGCTCGCTGGCGATCCGCCTCGCCGGGGAGAAGATCGCCAATCGCGGCTTCGTCATCGATCCCGCGGGGGAGATCGTCGCGCGCTACGACAAGATCCATATGTTCGACGTCGATCTCGCCAACGGCGAGAGCTATCGCGAATCCCAGAACTACCGGCCGGGCGACCTCGCGGTCGCGACCGACCTGCCCTGGGGCCGCCTCGGCCTGACCATCTGTTACGACCTGCGCTTTCCGGCGCTCTATCGCGCGCTGGCGGAATCCGGCGCATCCTTCCTGTCCGTTCCGGCCGCTTTCACCCAGCAGACCGGCGAGGCGCACTGGCACATCCTGCTGCGCGCCCGCGCCATCGAGAACGGGGCTTTCGTGTTCGCCGCCGCGCAGGGCGGGCTGCATGAGAACGGCCGCACCACTTACGGCCATTCGCTGGTAATCGACCCATGGGGCCGCGTGCTGGCCGAAGGCGCGGACGCCCCGGGCGTCACTTTATGCAAGGTCGATCCGGCGGAAGTTGCCGCCGTGCGCGCGCGCGTGCCCTCGCTCCAGAACGGCCGGCGGTTCGAACTCGTGACGCCGATGGCCGAGCCCACCCATCTCCATGCGGTGGATTCACAGGCATGATCAAATACGCCCTGCGATGCGAGAAGGGTCACACCTTCGAAAGCTGGTTCGCCAATTCGGAAGGTTATGACGCACAGGCCGCACGCGGCCTCGTCACCTGCCCGGCCTGCGGTACGGCCAAAGTGGACAAGGCGATCATGGCGCCAACGCTCGGCGCCGGCACCCGCAAGCGCTCATCCCGCGCGAAGCCACCTGCGCCGGTCGCCGCCGAGGCGGGCGTCGCCGCACCGGTGGCGATGCCCGCACCGATGGAAGCCGAGCTGCGCAGCAAGCTGAAAGAGCTACGCGAACACCTGACGCAAAACTCCGAGAATGTCGGCCGCCGTTTCAAGGACGAAGCGCGGAAGATTCACTATGGCGAATCCGAAGCGCGTTCGATCTATGGCGAAGCCACGCTGGAAGATGCCAAGGCCCTGCACGAGGAAGGCATCGACATCCATCCGCTGCCGATTCTTCCCGAGGACCATAACTAGGCTGCCGTTGCAGCGCCTGATTCGCATGCGGATCAAGCGTCATGCGCGTTCGTGTGATTGTCCTGTTTCGTTCGCAAAGAACGAATCGGGACGGCGCGTTTCACCGCTTCGCGAATCTCTCCAAAGCCTTAAAGTCCGCATGCAGCGGGCATTTCTTGTCCGCGGGATCGTCGCGGCCACAGGCATGGATGCCGCACATTCCGGCGTTGCGATTCGCCTCGCCACCCACATGCCGCAAACATGCAGCCTGTCGGCATTTCATGCGTATAGCCCCGTTCCGCGTGCGCGTTCCGTTCTCAGGGAACGAATCGGGACGGTGTTTTCAGCACTGTTCCGTTTCTGAAGAAAGGCTTTATCGACATCGCTAACAGCCAGCTAACACACGCTGACGGCACCGCTCTAGCTGCATTCGCGCATGTGATTTTTGCTCTCGATTCGCGCGATCATGCCACGCGCCGTTGAACCCCGAATGTGCCGCATCCGTTCCCCTGGAACGAATCGAGGCCGGTGGAATCGGCGTTGCGCGAATCTGAACAAATGCTTTCCGTCGCCATCATGCGGCGACAACTTCAGTGCGCGCGGATCAGCAGCAGCACGCCAACAACCACCATGACGATGCCGAGGGCTTCGCGCAGGCTGGTCCGCTGCTTGAAGACCAACAGGCTCATGGCCTGCGCGAACAGCACCTCCACCAGCGCGAGGGTGCGCACGCTGGCGGCGGTGGCCAGCGCGAAAGCCAGAAACCAGAATTGCGACGCGGC
>DATMEW010000081.1:0-24423 GCA_035556495.1 Xanthobacteraceae bacterium
CGGCCCCGGCCTCTCCCGCAGCGAAAGCGGGCTTTGACCTGTTTGTTCCACGGGGTTGTCGTCTCACGAAGCGGGAGACGCGCTGAAACGACAAGCTGAAATTCCGGTTCCGACCCGATCAGAACCGGAATGCCTCAGTCCACATCCTCGACGGAGTCGGGACCGCCGCCAAAGGCGCGCTGGGCGAGCGCCGCGCCCATGAATTCATCGAGATCCCCATCCAGCACCGCGCCGGAATTGGAGGTCGAGTAGCCCGTGCGCAGGTCCTTCACCATCTGATACGGCTGCAACACATAGGAGCGGATCTGATGGCCCCAGCCGATATCGGTCTTGGCGGCCTGCTCCGCTGCGGCCTTCTCCTCGCGGATCTTCAACTCGCGCTCATAGAGGCGCGCGCGCAGCATGCTCCACGCCTGAGCGCGGTTCTTGTGCTGCGAGCGCTCCGCCTGACAGAGCACCGCGATGCCGGTCGGGATGTGCGTGAGGCGCACCGCGGAGTCGGTCTTGTTGACGTGCTGGCCGCCGGCGCCCTGCGCACGGAGGGTATCCACCCGCACGTCCTTCTCGTCGATGTCGATGACGATGCGGTCGTCCACGACCGGATAGATGCTGACGCTGGCAAAGGACGTATGCCGCCGCGCATTGGAATCGAACGGAGAGATGCGCACGAGACGATGCACGCCGTTCTCGGTCTTCAGCCAGCCATAGGCATTGTGGCCCTTGATCTGGAGCGTGACAGACTTGATGCCGGCTTCCTCACCCTGGGTTTCCTCAAGCACCTCGATCTTGTAGCCGTGCTGTTCCGCCCAGCGCGTATACATGCGCAGCAGGATCGCGGCCCAGTCCTGGCTCTCGGTGCCGCCGGCGCCGGCATGCACTTCCAGATAGGTGTCGTTGGAATCGGCCTCGCCCGAGAGCAGGGCTTCCAGCTCGCGGCGCGCGACCTCGGCTTTCAGCGCCTTCAGCGCGGCCTCGGCCTCGGCGGCGACCTTCTCGTCGTCCTCCGCCTCGGCAAGCTCGATCAGTTCGATCTGGTCTTCCAGCTCGCGCTCGATCCGGCCGATGGCGCCAAGCTGGTCCTCCAGCGCGTTGCGCTCCTGCATCACGCGCTGCGCACGGTCGGGATCGTCCCAGAGGTTGGGGTCCTCGGCCTGGTTGTTCAGTTCGGCAAGACGGAAAGTTGCGGTATCGACGTCAAAGATGCCTCCTCAGCAGTCCCAGGGACTGCTTGACGGCTTCGACGGCGGCCTGTGCTTCAGCGCGCATCGGAATCTCACGATTCGGGGAAAGATCATGTTCGGGCCAGCGATGTAACGGTTCGCCGGCGCCGATGCAATGGAGAGTGCGGCACGGATCGCCGCAAGCCGGCGCTCAGCGCCGGCTTGATCAATAGAGCCCGCCGGTGCCGGAGCGCACGGCGCGGTCCGCATCCGGAGAGACGGAGATCGGCCGGCCATACTGGTCCGTCACGCCGACCACGGCATAGCTGTCCGGCGGCGCCGTGCCGGGCTTGAAGGCTTCGAGAATGGCGCGCTCCGTGCCGGGCCCCGCACGCATGCCGGAGCGGGCGTCGATCCGGATCAGCTTGAGGCCCGCCGGCACCTTGAACGGCACGGACGGCTTGTCCTCCAGCGCGACCTTCAGGAAGTCCTTCACGATCGGCGCGGCGAGCTGGCCGCCAGTCGCGCCGCGGCCGATACTCCGGGGCTTGTCGTAGCCAAGATAGACGCCGACCGTGACATCCGGCGAGAAGCCCATGAACCAGACATCCTTCTCGTCGTTGGTGGTGCCGGTCTTGCCGGCGACATGCTTGCCGACCTGGCGCACCACGGTCGCCGTGCCGCGCTGGACCACGCCTTCCAGCATCGATGTGATCTGATAGGCAGTCATCGCGTCGATGACCTGTTCGCGGCGGTCGATCACGGTCGGCTCGTTCTGGCTCTCCCATTTCGTCGCCGTGCAGCCGCGGCATTCGCGCTCGTCATGCTTGTAGATGGTATGGCCATAACGGTCCTGGATGCGGTCGATCAGCGTCGGCCGGATGCGCCGGCCGCCATTGTCGAACATCGAGTAGGCGGCCGCCATGCGCAGAACCGTGGTTTCACCGGCGCCGAGCGCATAGGAGAGATACGGCGGCAGGCTGTCATAGACGCCGAAGCGCTTGGCATATTCGGCGATCAGCGGCATGCCGACATCCTGCGCCAGACGCACCGTCATCACGTTGCGGGAATGCTCGATGCCGAACCGCAAGGTCTGCGGGCCGTAATATTTTCCGGTCGAGTAGTTCTCCGGCCGCCAGATGCCGACGCCCGGCCCCTGATCGATTTCGATCGGCGCATCCATCACGACCGTCGAGGGCGTATAGCCGTTGTCGAGCGCCGCCGCATAGACGAAGGGCTTGAACGAGGAGCCGGGCTGGCGCATTGCCTGGGTGGCGCGGTTGAACTGGCTCTGGTCGAAGGAGAAGCCGCCCACCATCGCCAGCACGCGGCCGGTCACCGGGTCCATCGCAACCATGGCGCCGGAGATTTCAGGCACCTGCCGCAGGCGGACATCGTTCCCGCTATCGCCCTCCTGCTCGACATAGATCACGTCGCCGGGGTTGAGCACCTGGCTGACCTTCTGCGGCGCGCGGCCCTTGATGCGCGCCCATTTCACGCCGTCGAGCGACACGGTGCCATACTGGCGGGCCTTGACGATGGCGCCGCCGGGCTCGCGCGCCGGCTGGAAACCGATCTTGGCGCTCTGGTCGCCGGCGTCGAGCACAACGGCCAGCCGCCAGCCGACATCGGACAGCGCCTTGATATCGGCGAGCTTGGGTCCCCAATCGCCGTTGATCTCGATCTTCTCGACCGGGCCGCGATAGCCCTTGTTCTCGTCGACCTTGAGCAGCGCATCCACGAAGGTCTTGCGGGCAAGCTGCTGGAGGCGCGGATCGAGCGTGGTGCGGACCGAGAGGCCGCCCTCGTACAGCTTTTTCTCGCCGTATTTGTCGAGGATTTCCCGGCGCACTTCCTCGGCGAAATACTCGGCCGCGAAGATATGCGCGCCACGCGGGCGCTGGGTCACCGCGAGCGGCTCCTTGCGCGCCTTCTCGGCTTCCTCGGCGGTGATGTAGCCATCCTCGGCCATGCGGTCGATGACATAGTTGCGGCGCTCGATCGCGCGGTCGCGGTTGCGGAAGGGATGCAGGTCGCTCGGCGCCTTGGGCAGCGCGGCGAGATAGGCGGCTTCCGCCACGGTGAGTTCGTGCACCGACTTGTCGAAATACAGCAGCGAGGCGGCCGCGACGCCATAGGCCGAGAAGCCGAGATAGATCTCGTTGAGATAGAGTTCGAGAACCTTCTCCTTCGAGAAGGCGCGCTCGATCTTCATCGCCAGCAGCGCCTCCTTGAGCTTGCGCTCGAAGGACACCTCGTTGGTCAGCAGGAAGTTCTTGGCGACCTGCTGGGTGATCGTGGAAGCGCCCTGCGGCCGGCGGCCGGACCCGTAGTTCTGGATATAGGCCAGGCCGGCGCGGGCGATGCCCTGGAAATCGAGCCCGCCATGGCTGTAGAAATTCTTGTCCTCGGCCGCGAGGAAGGCGTTGATGACGGATTTCGGCACCGCCTGGATCGGTAGATAGAGCCGGCGCTGGGTGGCATATTCGGCCAGCAGCGCGCCGTCCGAAGCATGGACGCGCGTCATCACCGGCGGCTCGTAGTCCTGAAGCTGGGAATAGTCCGGCAGATCCTGGGAGAATTGCCAGAGCAGCCCGGCGATTCCAGCCGCAGCGACGAGAAACAGAATGGTCCCCGCGGCGAAGAGCAGCCCGAAGAAGCGCAATATCAATCGCATCGTCTGAAAATTCCGCCTCGCTCTGGCCCCGCCCCGCCGCCGTCCGACGCCTCCGAACGGCCGATTCCCGTCATTCTGGATGGCATGAATTTTTGGTGAATTTGAGGCTCGGCTCCCTCAATTCTCGGGCGCCGTCGCACCTGCCACCAGGCGCGGCCCGAAGAAATTCCCGATGGCCTGCACAAGGGCGCCGGCCGTCTTGTTGCGCCAGGCGTCGGACGTCAGCGCCTTCAGATCGCTGCGGTTGGAGACATAACCCAGTTCCACCAGCACCGACGGCACGTCGTGGGCGCGCAGCACCCGGAAGCCGGCGGACTTCAGCGGGCTTTTATGGAGCCTGACGGTTCCGCGCATGGAGCCGACCAGGGCATGGGCGAATTTCGCCGAGAATGTCCGCGTCTCGCGCTGGGCAAGATCGAGCAGGATGCCGGCGACGTCATCGGGCTCCGACGACAGGTCGACCCCGGCCACCAGATCCGCCCGGTTCTCCGAATCCGCAAGGCGCGCCGCCTCCGCGTCGCTCGCCCGGTCGGACAGCGTGTAGATGCTCGCACCCTGGACTTCATCACCCCTGCGCGGCAGCGAATCGGCATGCAGTGACACGAACAGCGCCGCCTGCCGGGCGCGGGCAAAAGCCACCCGGTCCGCCAGCGGAACGAATGTATCGTCGCTGCGCGTCATGGCGACGCGATACTTGCCGAGCTTTTCCAGCTTGTCCCGCAGCAGCAGGGCGAAATCCAGCACGATGGCCTTCTCGGTCTCGCCGCCGGCGGTCTGGGCGCCGGGGTCGATGCCGCCATGGCCCGGATCGAGCACGATCAGCGGGCGCGGATCGCTGTCCGGCGCTCCGGCGGCAGCGGAAGCCTGCGCCGCCGCCTGATAGGCGTCGCGCGCCGCCCGGCTCTCCGCGCCGCGGCTGTCGGAGGCGACCAGCCGCCGGAACGTCTCCCGGTCCGTGGGCGCGAGATCGAGAATGAGCCGCGCCGGCTGCCCATTGGCCGGCTCCATCACGAACGCCTTTTCGATCTTCGCCGGCTTGCCGAGATCCAACACGACGCGCGAGCCGCCCTGCATCACCAGCCCGAAGCGGAATGCCTTCACGAGTCCCCGGCCCGTCTGCCCGGTGCGGGCGGGCAGGCGGAATGTCACCTGCGGAATGTCCAGCACGACCCGCTCCGGATTGCCCAGCAGGAAGGCGCGGATGTCGATCTTGCGGTCGAGATCGAGGATGAAACGGGTCTGGCTGCCGTCGCCGCCAAGGCGCGCGTCGGTCGCCACGGGATGCGCGCTTTGCGCCGGCGCATCCTCGGCCCCGGCGGCGCCGGGCAGCAGCAAGGCTGCGGCCAGCATCAGACAACCGGCAATGAGGCGCGTCTGGACGAGCATCCGATCCCCTGATCCCGAGCCCCTTTTAATCGATTAGAGGCTCAAGGGTTAGCCGAAGGTTAACGTTGCGACAGCCGCAGGCCGAAGCCTGCAAGGCGTGCCGGCTCGCGGCGGCTCACGATCCCGACACGAGAAAGTGAGGCAGCTTATGGCTACCATTCCCATTCTTCGAGCTTATGTCGCAGTGCAGCGGGAATGCTTCCCGCGGCCATAAGATCAGGAGATCAACCATGACGATGTCCAAACTCACTCTCGCCGGCGCCGTTTTGCTGTCGTCGGCTTTCGCGGTCCAGGCTGCGCCCCTTTCGGACCCGGAACTCGCGCAGTTCAACCAGCCGGCCTATGCGACGGTCCATTCCGGTACGGATTTCTATACCACGGACGCCATGGACGCCCGCGCCGAGGTCGTCGCGACCCCGCGCAACGTCCGCATCCTGCCCGCGCCCCGCGTGGAACGGAGCTATGTGATTCAGTCCCCGCAGGTCGATGTCCAGGACCCGATCTGGTAAACACGACCGCTTCACGACTGCGGAGGGCCGTCGGCCCTCCGCCAAATATTGAAAATTCTTCAGTAATTAATTGAATTCAATATATTTTTCTTATCTGCCAGCACAGTTCCCGCGTGTTTCGCTTGCCATCGGCTCTCGCGCGGCCTAAGACGTGAATCGCTGATGTTTTCCTTCCGGTTGTGCCGCGTGTGGGCATCCGGCCGGCCTGCGGGCCTCGGGTTCGATTTCAAGACACCCTGCCCGCCAGCCCGAACAGCGATGACCCCGGCCATTCGGGGAACGCGCCGCCGAGACCCAGTTCAAGGACTGCCGGAACAGTGCATGGCCTGCTCCATGCCGTCGCGTCATTGATGTCTGCGCTCCGTCCGGCTGTTTGTTGGTTTCGGAGTCGCCGGCGGGCCGCGCCGAAGTTGCCGTCAGCCGAAAGAAACCTGCGGCAGCGCGTTCGCTGCCGCCTCACGGGCGAGAAAGCATGCTGACCCGGCGCCTTCGTTCCCATCCGCACAGCCGCAGCCTTGCTGCGGCGCGGTGGAACGACGCTGGACTGTCGGCCCTGCCCCGCCGATCCCTTTCACATTCACACTATGCAGGCTGCGTTTCGCGCCGCTCTCCGCCGTATATTTCGGCGCCACGGATGCTGACACGCAGTCTCGCTCTGACGAGACCTGCCCATGGCCAACAAAATGCTCATCGATGCGACCCACCCGGAAGAAACCCGGGTGGTCGTGCTGCGCGGCAACCGCGTCGAGGAATTTGATTTCGAATCCGCCCAGCGCCAGCCGCTGCGGGGAAACATCTATCTCGCCAAAGTCACCCGGGTCGAACCGTCGCTTCAGGCGGCCTTCGTGGAATACGGCGGCAACCGCCACGGCTTCCTCGCCTTCAGCGAGATCCATCCCGACTACTACCAGATCCCCGTCGCCGACCGGCAGGCGCTGCTGGAGGAAGAGCAGCGCGCCCATCGCGATGCCGACGACGAGGAGGAGCGCCGCCCGCGCGGACGCCGCTCGCGCAACTCGAACCGGTCGCGGGACACCGTGCGGAGCGAGGTCGTCGAGATCACCGAGACCGGGGATGCCGGCGGTGATGGATCGCCGGAAGCCGCCGGAACGCTGCACGCTGAGGGCGGCGAGACCGCGGGCCACGATCCGGATTTCGTGACGGCGCAGACCGCGGCCACCCACGACGACAACGACAACGGCGCGGGCGAACGCCCCGCCGAAGATCCGGCCGCCACCGGGACCGACCTTGCGCAGCCCATCGCCGCGCTCTCCGATGAACCTGCTGTCTCCGAAGCCGGGGAACCCGCTACCGGAGAACTTCCCTTCGAGGCAGAGGCCCGCGCGCCGGAGCAAGATACCACCGCGCATGTCGATGCGCCGCAGCATGCGGCGACCGGCGACGACGACAGCGACGACACTGCCGAGGATCACGACCACGACCTCTATGCGGCAAACGCCGACGAGAACGGCCAGGATGCTGACCATCTCGACGCCGACAATCATGACGATGACAGCCACGACGCCGACGAGACCGACGGCGAGGACGGCGACAGCGCGGAAACCATCGAATCCGTGGGCGGCGACGACGCCCTCGACGAGACCGCGGAGCGCGCGCCGCGCTATCGCAAGCAGTACAAGATTCAGGAAGTCATCAAGCGCCGGCAGGTGATGCTGGTGCAGGTGGTCAAGGAAGAGCGTGGCTCCAAGGGCGCGGCGCTGACGACCTATCTCTCCCTCGCCGGCCGCTATTCCGTCCTGATGCCGAACACCGCCCGTGGCGGCGGCATCAGCCGCAAGATCACGGACTCGACGGACCGCCGCCGCCTCAAGGAAATCGCCCAGGAACTGGAAGTGCCGGAAGGGATGGGCGTCATCCTGCGCACCGCCGGCGCATCCCGCACCAAGACCGAGGTGAAGCGCGATTTCGAATATCTGCTGCGCGTGTGGGAGACCGTCCGGGACCTGACGCTGCACTCCACCGCGCCCTGCCTCGTCTATGAGGAAGGCTCGCTGATCAAGCGTTCGATCCGCGATCTCTACAACAAGGAAATCGACGACATCGTCGTGGCCGGCGCGGATGCGTATCGGGAGGCCAAGGACTTCATGCGCATGCTCATGCCGAGCCATACGCGCAACGTGAAGCTCTACCGCGATCCCCAGCCGCTGCTGACGCGCTATGGCGTGGAAAGCCAGCTCGACGCGATGTTCTCGCCGGTCGTCCAGTTGAAGTCCGGCGGCTATCTGGTGCTGAACCAGACCGAGGCGCTGGTCGCCATTGACGTCAACTCCGGGCGCTCCACCCGCGAGCACCATATCGAGGACACCGCGCTCAAGACCAATCTCGAAGCGGCCGAGGAAGTCGCCCGGCAACTGCGCCTGCGCGACCTCGCCGGGCTGATCGTCATCGATTTCATCGACATGGACGAAAAGCGCAACAACCGCGCGGTCGAGCGCAAGGTGAAGGAGTGCCTCAAGAACGACCGGGCGCGCATCCAGGTCGGCCATATCTCCCATTTCGGCCTGCTGGAAATGTCGCGCCAGCGCATCCGCTCCAGCGTGCTGGAAAGCTCCACGGACAAGTGCCCCCATTGCGGCGGCAGCGGCCATGTGCGCTCGGTGTCCTCCGTCGCGTTGCAGCTCATCCGCATGGTCGAGGAAAGCCTGCTGAAGAACGGCACCCACAATCTCAACGTCCGCACCCGCACCGACATCGCGATCTATGTGCTCAACCACAAGCGGGCGCATCTGCGCGTGCTGGAGGAGCGCTTCAGGATCACGATCACCATCAGCGCGGACGAAACCGTGACCGTGGCCCAGCCCTTCGTCATCGAGCGCGGCGAGCAGGTCCACAGCGTCGAACAGGCGCGCGCCATCGCCAGCCAGCAGACCGGCCTTCCGGTTCTGGAAGAGGACGAAGACGAGCCGGCCTTCGAGGAGGCGGACACCGAGGACGACGCCGAGGCGGAAGTGGCCGAGGACGCCGGCGACGACGAGTCCGGCGAAACGGAAGTGCGCGAGCGTGGCGAGGACGGCGAACGCCCCGCCCGCCGCCGACGCCGGCGCGGACGGCGCAATCGCAACGGAAGCGACGACCCGCGCGCGGACGGCGATGAAACCCCGGACGGAACCGAGGAGACTGCCGACGGCATGGAGGCCGCCGCCGCCGGCACGTCCGGCAGCGAAACCGAGGAAAACGGCGATTCCGGATCGTCTGAAGCCGCATCCGGCGAAAATGGCGACCGTGACGAGGATGGCCGCCGCCGCCGGCGCGGGCGTCGCGGCGGTCGCCGCAATCGTCGCGACCGTGGCGCGCCGAATTCGGAACAGGCCGCCTCAGAGGCCGGACAGGACGACGGAGATGACGGAGAGGCAGCGCCAGATGCCGTTCCATTCAGCCCCGTGGCCGGAAACGACGACAACGCTGGCGACGTCCCGGCACCGGCTCCTGAAACCGCAACGCCCGTTACGGCGACGGCCGAACCGGCGGAACCCGCCGCCGACATCCGCCCGGCCGCTCCGGCCGCATCCGTGGAGGACAATCCGCCCGCCCCGGTGGAAGCTGCGCCACGCCGCCGCTCCACCGTGCGGGAAGCCGTCCCGGTCTTCTCCGGTTCTGTGACGACATCCGCCCAACCAGCCGCAGCGCCTGTCGCCACGCTTTCCGACGAGCCGGTGACGGCTCCGGCCGAAACGGCCGCCTCCGACGACGAGGCGCCCACGCCCCGGCGGGCGGGCTGGTGGAGCCGCAAGGTCTTCGGCAAGGGCTGAACCGCCCTCACGGCGCCTGTCGCATTAAAGAAGGCCGGGATTTTCCCGGCCTTCTGCATTTCGAACAGCGAAAATCCGGACCTGAACTCGGAACAGCAGGCGACCGGGGCTGAATACAAGCCGCTCGACCTATGGCCTCCAGCGCTGCTTCGCGCAGGTCAAGCCCCCGCGCCTGCCATTAAAGGCCGCGAACATAGAATGCGGGCATGGCTGCCTGTCCTATAAGTTCATCGCCTCGGCGATCAGTTCGATCGAGCGCAGCCGCGCATGGTGGTCATAGACGTCGGAGACGATCATCAGTTCGTCCGCGCCGGTCTCAGTGATGAAGGCGCGCAGCCCCGTGCGCACGGTGTCCGGCGAACCGACCACGGACCGCTCAAGCATCCGCATGGCCTGCATCCGCTCATTCGGGGACCAGTAGGTTTCGATATCGTCGATGGGCGGCTTGCTTAAGTTCCGCCGGCCGCTGAAGAGATCGGCGAAAGACATCTGCTGGGTGGTCGCCAGCCGTTTTGCCTCAGCGTCGGTATCGGCGGCGATGACGTTGACGCCCACCATCGCATAGGGGCGGTCAAGTTGTTCGGACGGCTTGAAGCGGCTGCGATAGATGTTGAGGGCGGGCAACAGCAGGTCCGGTGCGAAATGGGAGGCGAAAGCGTAAGGCAGGCCGAGTTCGGCCGCCAGCATCGCCCCGAAATTGCTCGAACCCAATATCCACAATGGCACCCTGGTTCCGGCAGCGGGCACGGCGATGATGCGCTGATCCGGGACGACGGGCGCGAGAAACGCCTGAAGTTCCAGCACATCCTGCGGAAAATGCTCCGAAGCATCAGGAGCGCGCCGCATCGCCCGCACGGCAAGCTGATCGGTGCCCGGCGCGCGGCCGAGCCCGAGATCGATGCGGCCGGGATAGAGCCGCTCCAGCGTGCCGAACTGCTCGGCGATGATGTAGGGCGCATGGTTCGGCAGCATGATGCCGCCGGCGCCGACACGGATCGTTTTCGTGCCGCCGGCGATATGCGCGATGACGATCGATGTGGCGGCGCTGGCGATGCCGGCCATGTTGTGATGTTCGGCGACCCACACACGCCTGTAGCCCCACGCCTCCGCATGAAGCGCAAGGTCTCGGGCATTGTTGAGCGCGGTTCCCGCGTCCGTGTCCTGCGTGACGCGGACGAGTTCGAGAATTGAAAGCGCGGTCATTGCAGTTTGCTCCCGTCAGCAGAACACTCGATGGCGACGCGGATCGGCTTTTCAGTCATGAGAGGCTCCGGCTTTGTGAATGGAGCGGGATGGATCGGGCGCTTTGCCCGTGAGGTAGCCGAAAGCCTGAATCTCCTCGATCAGCTCCGGGGTGGTGCCATAATCGGCGACCTTGTCCTCAACGAAGGCGGCGCCGACCGCGCTCAGAAACAGCGCCGGCGCGGAAACCGATTGCCGGGCGGCGCCTTCAGCCTGGGCGCGCGACAGAAATTCGCCGGTTATCGTGATGAGCGTTCGGCAGGTGACGGCCAAAGGCGACGTCTGCGCCTCAAAAGCATCGATGAAGGGTTGCGGCAGACCGTTGAAGGCGCCGAGATATCCGCCCAGCGCGGTCATCCATGCGCGAAGAGCCTCCCCTGCGCCCGGCATCGCCAGAGCTTCGTCACGCCGGGCCAGAAGAACTGCCTGCCGTTCGTGCAACACCTCGCACAGCAGATGTTCGCGTGTCGGGAAATGGCGGTAGAGCGTGCCGGGTCCCACTCCAGCCGAACGGGCAATCTCGTCAAGCGAAGCGTCAACGCCGTCGCGGGCGAAAGCTGTCTTCGCCGCATCGAGGATCAGGCCGCGATTACGCCGCGCGTCCGCCCGTTTGATCGCCGGTGATGGCATCAGCGCCTGGCCTCGTTGTGGTTCACACCCAAGGCCAGGATATAATCGGAGACATTCTCCGTTTCAATGCGGTCGGGATTCTCTCTTCGCTGCCGCCCCCGGCACCGTCAGCCCCGGAGCCACCGCGCGATGCGCGCCACCGCCTCCGTCATATCGGCCGCCGATCCCGCATAGCAGAAGCGGACGAAATCGCGGCCGTGAAGCGGGTCGAAATCGATTCCCGGCGTCGCGGCGACATGAGCCTCCTGCAACATGCGACTGGCGAAATCGAAACTGTCGCGGGAGAAGCGCGACACGTCCGCATAGAGATAGAACGCACCGTCCACCGGCAGGAAGCGGTCGAGCCCCGCCTGCGGCAGGCCGGCCGTGAGAATCCGGCGGTTCTCCTCGTAGCCGCGTTTCACCGCCTCCATCTCGGCGCGTCCGTCGAAAGCCGCGACGGCGGCGATCTGCGCCAGCGTCGGCACCGAAATGGTCAGGTTGCCCTGCAACCGGTCGACGCTCCGCACCAGCGCCGGCGGCACCACCATCCAGCCGATCCGCCAGCCGGTCATGCAGAAATATTTGGAGAAGGAATTGATGACCACCGCGCGGGACGAGAACCGCGCCGCCGTCTCCGCCGGAAAGGCATAGTCCAGGCCGTGATAAATCTCGTCGGAGATGAAGCGGATGCCGGCATCCTCAGCCGCCGCGCACAGCGCGGCCAGCGCCTGCGGCGTCATCATCGTCCCGGTCGGGTTCGCCGGGCTCGCAACCAGCACGCCCTTGAGCGGGGTTTTGCGATGGACCTCCAGCAGCATCTCCGGCGTGATCGACCAGCGCGTCTCCGCCGTGGTCTCGATCAGCACCGGCTCGCAACCGAGCGCCTTGAGAATATGCCGATAGGGCGGATAGCCCGGCACGGCGATGGCGACCCGGTCGCCGGGCTCGAACAGCGTCAGAAAGGTCAGGGAGAACGCCGAGGACGAGCCGGTGGTGACGACAACCCGTTCCGGGTCCATCGCGAGGCCATGCTGCTCGTCGTAATACCGCGCGATCCGCGCGCGCAGTTCCGGAATGCCGAGCGCCTCGGTATAGGACAGGCGGCCGGTTTCGAGCGCCCTGCGCGCCGCCGCAAGGGCCGTGGCCGGCGCCGGGGCCGCCGGCTGGCCGACCTCCATATGGATGACATGGCCGCCGGTCGCCTCGATCCGCGCCGCGGCCGCCATCACGTCCATCACCATGAAGGACGGAACCTCGCTGCGCGCCGACGGCGGAAACGCTGCGGAACCGGGGAGCGTCGAATCTGTCATGGACAATCTGCCTCGCGCAAACGCCCCGCTGTTGCCGCATTCCGGCGGCTGTGTCAGCCGCTAATTGACCCACCGGGATGTGATCGCCCGCACGTTGATCGCGCAACCCGGGCTCCCTAAGCTTGCGCGGCTTCGCCCCGGAAACCAGAGAATCGCCCTCACCGGCCACCCATCAGCCACACGGAACGATCCCGCCAGCGCATGACAAGAGCCGCCCGACAGCATGACGAGAACTCCCTGCTCCGGCCCGCATTGCGCCGGGTCGCCATCGGGACTCTTGCGGCCTGCGTGGCGCTTGGCAGCCTGCCCGCCCGGGCACAGGTCGGCGGGCCGCTGATCCGCGATGCGGAAATCGAGCAGCTTTTGCGGGAATATTCGCAGCACGTGCTGCGCAGCGCCGGGCTTGCCGGGCAGAATGTCCGCATCGTGCTGATCAACAACCGGGCCTTCAACGCTTTCGTCGTGGACGGCCGGCGCATCTTCATGAATGCGGGCGCGCTGATGGACGCCGAAACGCCCAATGAGGTGATCGGCGTCATCGCCCATGAGGCCGGGCACATTGCGGGCGGACATCTCGCCCGCATGCGTGAGCAGATGGCGAGCGCGAGCACGGCCGCGCTGCTGGCCATGCTGCTGGGCGCCGGCGCCATGGTGGCGGGCGGCTCCGGCGGCGGCGTCGGCCAAGCCGGCGCGGCGATACTCCAGGCGCCGCAATCCATCATCCAGCGTTCGCTGCTGTCCTATCAGCGCGCCCATGAGGAACAGGCGGACCGCGCCGCAGTGAAGTTCCTGGCCGCCACCGGCCAGTCGCCGAAAGGGATGTCGGACACCTTCAAACGCCTCGGCGGTCAGGTGATGTTCAACTCCCGCTTCATCGACCCGTATCTCCAGTCCCACCCGATGCCGCGGGAGCGCATCGCCGCGCTCGAGGGTCTGGCAAAGGCGAGCCCGCATTGGGACAGGAAAGACCCGCCGGCGCTTCAGCAGCGCCATGAGCTGATGCGCGCCAAAATCGTCGGCTTCATCGAAAGCCGCGAATCCGTCCTGCGGCGCTATCCGGCAGGCAACACCAGCCTCCCTGCCCGCTACGCCCACGCCATCGTAGCCTATCGTTTCGGCAACCCCGCCGCCGCGCTGAACCAGATCGACTCGCTGATCGCCGCCCAGCCCGGCAACGCTTATTTTCACGAATTGAAAGGCCAGGCGCTGCTGGAAGCCGGCCGGCCGGCCGAAGCCGTCGCGCCGCTGCGCCGCGCCGTGCAGCTCGCGCCCAATCCCGCGCTGATCCAGATCATGCTCGGGCAGGCGATGGTGGCGTCGAACAACCCGCGCCTGCTGGACGAAGCCGTCCGCCTGCTCACCGCCGCACGGCTGCGCGAGCCGGAAACGCCGGAAGTCTATACCCAGCTCGCCATGGCTTACGGCCGCAGGGGCAATCTCCCCGACGCCGATCTCGCCTCGGCCCAGGCCGCGGCCTATCGCGGCGACATCAAAACCGCCCAGCAACTCGCCGCCCGCGCCAAGAGCCGCTTTCCGGTCGGCTCGCCGGGATGGGTGAAAGCCGACGACATCACCAGCTATAAGCCGACGGACCAGGAAAAGCGCCGCAAGTGACAACGTAGCGCGCCGCGCCCCAGCCGCCCGTATCAGATACCGAAAGGACCGCCATGAACCGCTTTTCCGCCGCGCTGGCCATTGCATGCGCTTTCGCTCCCGCCGCGGCGCTGGCGCAGACCCAGACTTTCTCGCCGCAGCAGCGCGAGGAGATCGGCGCGGTCGTGCGCGAGTATCTGCTCACCCATCCGGAGCTTCTTCAGGAAGTCGCGGCCGAACTCGACAAGCGCCAGACCGTGGCGGCCGAGGCACGGCACAAGAAAGCCGTGAAGGACAACGCGGAAACGATCCTCAATTCGCCCCGGCAGGTCGTGCTCGGCAATCCTCAGGGCGACGTCACGCTGGTGGAATTCTTCGACTACAACTGCGGCTACTGCAAACAGGCCATGGCCGACATGATGACGCTGCTGAAGGACGACCCCAAGCTGCGCATCGTGCTCAAGGAATTCCCGGTTCTGGGCGACGGCTCGGTGGAGGCCGCGCAGGTCGCCATCGCGGTCCGCATGCAGGACAAGACCGGCAAGAAGTATCTCGACTTCCACCAGCGCCTGATGGGCGGCCGGGGCGAGGCCAACCGCGCCCGGGCCGTGGCCGTGGCCCGCGAAGTGGGCATGGACATGGCGCGCCTCGAAAAGGACATTGCCAGCGACGAGCCCCGGGCGACGCTGGCGGAAAGCTTCCATATTGCGGAGGAGCTTGGGCTGAACGGCACGCCGAGCTACATCGTGGGCGAGAATGTCATGATCGGCGCCGTCGGCCTGAAGGCTCTCCAGGAGCGAATCAACACGACGCGATGCGGCAAGGCCGTCTGCTAGGCCCCCAAGGTGGGAACCGAAAACCGGATGGGCGGACCCGCGGCCCGCCGGAACGTTAAGACTTTGGTGGGCCTGTCGGGCGGTCATCCACCGTCCCGCCCCGGTCGTCGTCACGCTCCCCTTTTCCTCCGGTCCGTCCGCACTTATAACGACCACTGGCCGCAGATAGCTGAATTGTCTGTGGTTTTGAGGCACGGCGCGCGGGCGTGGCGTGCTTCGAAGACGGCAGCAACGAAGCCGGTTCAAGGCCATGGACCGGCTCTCCATCCGTGAGCGGTGATGAACGCAACCATCTATGTGCTGAACGGCCCCAACCTGAACCTGCTGGGCACGCGGGAACCGGACACCTATGGCCATGACACGCTCGACGATGTGGGGCGGCTGTGCCGGGACACCGCGGCCGCGCTCGGCCAGACGATCGAATTCAGGCAATCCAACCACGAAGGCGTGCTGATCGACTGGATTCACGAAGCCGGCGCGAGCGGCGCGGCCGGCATCGTGATCAACCCGGGAGGATACACCCACACCTCCGTGGCGTTGCGCGACGCGATCCTGGGTGTCGGCCTGCCGGTGATCGAGGTTCACATCAGCAATGTTTTCGCACGGGAAGGCTTCCGCCATCATTCCCACATCGCGCCGGTCGCGCGGGCCAGCCTGTGCGGCTTCGGAATACAGGGCTATGCTCTGGCGCTGCGCGGGCTGGCCGCGCTGACCGGCACGGCCGCCCCCTGACGAGCCGGCCGGCCCCGGCGACGGCGGCCGCCGCAAGGAGAAATGATGTCAGAACCCAAGACCGGAATCGACAAGACCGGAATCGATGCGGACCTGATCCGCTCGCTGGCAGGACTGCTTGACGAAACCGGCCTGACCGAGATCGAATATGAGCAGGCGGGCCTGCGCCTGCGCGTCGCGCGGCAGGTCACGCTCGCGGCAGGAGCGGCCGTGGCGCCGGCTGCAACGCCACGCATCCCCGGCGCGGCCGAAGCGCCCGCCACGCCGCCGGCCGATCTCGCCAAACATCCCGGCGCTGTCACCTCGCCCATGGTCGGCACCGCCTATGTCGCCGCCGAGCCCGGCGGCCGCCCCTTCGTGGACATCGGCAGCCGCGTCAGCGCCGGCGACACGGTGCTCATCGTCGAGGCGATGAAGACCATGAACCAGATCCCGGCCCCACGGAGCGGCGTCGTAACCAGCATTCTCGTCGAGGATGGCCGTCCCGTGGAATACGGCGAACCGCTGATGATCATCGAATGATGCGGACCGGCCCGAGCCATAGCGCAGCGATGTGGTCCGGCGACGCCGGGCAGGATGGCGTCTGCCATGTTCGATAAGATCCTGATCGCCAATCGCGGCGAGATCGCATTGCGCGTGCTGCGCGCCTGCAAGGAGCTGGGCATCGCGACAGTGGCGGTCCATTCGACCGCCGACGCCGACGCCATGCATGTGCGGCTCGCGGACGAAAGCGTCTGCATCGGCCCGCCGCCCGCCAAGGACAGTTATCTCAACGTGCCGGCCCTGCTCGCCGCCTGCGAGATCACCGGCGCGGATGCCGTGCATCCGGGCTACGGCTTCCTGTCCGAGAATGCGCGCTTTGCCGAAATCCTCGCCAACCACGACATCCAGTTCATCGGCCCCAAGGCCGAGCACATTCGCATCATGGGCGACAAGATCGAGGCCAAGCGCACCGCGAAACGGTTGGGAATTCCGGTCGTGCCGGGCTCCGACGGTGGCGTGACGACGGACGCCGAGGCGCTCGCCATCGGCCGCGAAATCGGCTTTCCGCTGCTGGTGAAGGCGGCGGCGGGCGGCGGCGGGCGCGGCATGAAGGTGGCGCGCTCTCAGGACGAACTTGCAACCGCGCTCGCGACCGCACGCAGCGAGGCCAAGGCCGCCTTCGGCGACGACGCCGTCTATCTCGAACGCTATCTCGGCCGCCCCCGCCATATCGAGGTGCAGGTGCTGGGCGACGGCCAGGGCAACGCCATCCATCTCGGAGAGCGTGACTGCTCGCTCCAGCGTCGGCATCAGAAGGTGCTGGAGGAAAGCCCCTCGCCCGCGCTCAACGTGTCCGGCCGCAACGCCATCGGCGAGATCGTGGCCAAGGCGATGCGCGAGCTGAACTATCTCGGCGTCGGCACCGTGGAGTTCCTTTATGAGGATGGCGAGTTCTATTTCATCGAGATGAATACCCGCATCCAGGTCGAGCATCCCGTGACCGAAGCGATCACCGGCGTCGACCTCATCCTCGAACAGATCCGCGTCGCTGCGGGCGGACGCCTGCCGCTGACGCAGGATCAGGTGGAATTCCACGGCCACGCGATCGAGTGCCGCATCAACGCGGAAAACCCCGTCACCTTCCGCCCCTCTCCCGGAAAGATCACGAGTTACCATCCGCCCGGGGGCCTTGGCGTGCGCGTCGATTCCGCCGTCTATGCCGGCTATACGATCCCGCCCTATTATGACTCTCTGGTCGGCAAGCTGATCGTTCATGGCAAGACCCGTCCGGAATGCCTGATGCGGCTGCGGCGCGCGCTGGACGAGCTCGTCATCGAAGGCATCGAGACCACCGTGCCGCTGTTCCGCGAACTGATCGGACAGGCCGACATCATCGACGGCAACTACCACATCCACTGGCTTGAAGATTTTCTGTCGCAGCATGGCGAGGGACACCGGCAGGCATGACGCGATCGCTCCGCGAAAGTCTGGCCCATCGCAGTCAGCCCATTCTGCTGGGGCTGGGCTTTGCGCTGCTCGTCGCCATCAGTTCCGGCACGCTCTGGCTGGTGCAGCAGACCTCGGACGATGCGCAAAGCGTCATCCAGGCGCAGGAGAACCAGCGCGGTCTCACGGCCGTTCTGCTCGCGCTGCGCCGCGCGGAAAGTTATCAGCGCGGCTTTCTCCTCGTCGGCCAGCCTGAATACGAACAGGGATACCGGCTCACCCTTTCCGGCCTGGCGCCGGTTCTGGAGAACCTGAAAACATTGCAGGCGGACGGTCATCTGCGCGAGAGCGACGTGGCCGAGATCATGCATCTCATCGACGACAAACTCGCCGAAATGGAAAAGACGTTCCAGCTCTACAGCGCCGGCCAGACCGAGGCGGCGCGCGGGCTCGTCGCCGGTGGCGCCGGCCGCGACGTGATGGAGAATCTGCGGACGCTGATCGGCAGGCTCTCCGGCGAGCAGCGCAGTCTTCTCAATGCCCGCACCGGCGACACCCAGCAATCGATCCGCTGGCTCGCCATCGCGACCGTTCTGGGCACGATCATCATCATGCTTCTCGCCGCCGCTTCGGTCTGGCTGCTGCGGCGGTCCAACCTGGAGCGCGACGAGGCCCTGGATACCCTGGAGGCCACCAACGCGAATCTTGAAACCACCATCCAGACCCGGACGGCGGATCTGCGCGAGGCCAACGAGGAAATCCAGCGTTTCGCCTATATCGTCAGCCACGACCTGCGCTCGCCGCTGGTCAACATCATGGGTTTCACCAGCGAGCTGGAGGCGGTACGCGACGCCATCTTCAGCAAGCTCGCCACGACCCCCGGCGATGAGGCAGCGGCGCAGGAAAACCAGGAACTGGGCCGGGATTTCGACGAGGCGATCGGGTTCATCCGGTCGGCCACCGTCAAGATGGACCGGCTCATCAATGCCGTGCTGCGACTTTCCCGCGAGGGTCGGCGCGAATTCCGACCCGAACGGCTCAATCTCAACGAGATCGTCGGCACCATCGTCGGCAGTGTCAGCCATCAGGCCTCCGAAGCCGATGCCAAGATCACCGTCGGGGATTTGCCCTCCCTCACCAGCGACCGCCTTTCGCTGGAACAAATCCTGTCCAACCTCATCGACAATGCGCTAAAATATCTTCAGAGCGGCCGTCAGGGAGAGATCGAGATTTCAGGCAGCGTTCGGGGGATCTACGCGGTCATTCAGGTCAGCGACAACGGGCGGGGTATCCACCCGGACGACCATCAGCGGGTATTCGACCTGTTCCGGCGGGCCGGCGCGCAGGATCGCCCCGGTGAGGGGATCGGGCTCGCGCATGTCCGCGCTCTTGTCCGCCGCCTCGGAGGCACGCTGAGCCTGAACTCGGCACCTGACGAAGGTTCGACATTCACGATCACCCTGCCGCGCGAATGGAACGCCGAGCGGGAAAGGAGCGCAGCATGACCAATCCCGTCTTGATCGTGATGGTTGAGGACGATGAAGGCCACGCACGGCTGATCGAGCGCAATATCCGCCGCGCCGGCGTCAATAACGAGATCGTGCCATTCACCAACGGCACCGACGCGCTCAAATTCCTGTTCGGGCCGGACGGCAGCGGCATCGACCACAAGAACCGCGCCCTGCTCGTGCTGCTCGACCTCAACCTGCCCGACACGACGGGGGTGGAGATCCTGCGGCGGATCAAGGAGAACGTCCATCTCAAGCGCTCGCCGGTCGTGGTGCTGACGACGACGGACGATGCCGTGGAAATTCAGCGCTGCTACGATCTCGGCTGCAATGTCTACATCACCAAGCCGGTCAACTACGACAACTTCGCGAATGCGATCCGTCAGTTGGGGCTGTTCTTCCAGGTGATACAGGTTCCGGCCGCCACGTGACGACGCCCTCGCCCATTCGCGTTCTGTATATCGACGACGACGCCGGCCTGCGCCGGCTCGTGGAACGCGGGCTGGCACGCGAAGGATATGACGTGGAATGCGCGCCGGACGGCGCCGCGGGCCTCACGCGGATCGCCCAGGGCGGCATCGATATCGTCGCCCTGGATCATTACATGCCGGAACTCGACGGCATGAAGACTCTGGAGCGGATCAAGGACCTGCCGGATGCCCCGCCGACGATCTTCGTCACCGGCGCGCAGGAAAGCAGCATCGCGGTCGCGGCGCTCAAGGCCGGCGCTGCGGATTATGTCGTCAAGGATATCGAAGGCCATTTCATTCCGCTGCTGAGGGCGGCCATCGACCATGCGCTCGCCGCCGCCCAGATGCGGCGGCAGAAGGAAGCCGCCGAGCAGGAGGTGCGCGAGGCGCGCGACCGCTTCGAGGCGCTGGCGACCGAACGCGCGATGCTGCTGCGGGAAGTCAACCACCGCGTCGGCAATAGCCTTCAACTCATTGCCGCAATGCTGCAACTCCAGTCCGCCACGGCGACGGACGAGGTCAAGGCCGCGCTCACCGCCGCGATGACACGGGTGATGGCCGTGGCGCAGATTCACAAGCGGCTCTACACCTCCGACGATGTGCAGACGGTCTCGGTGGATCAGTATCTTTCGGCGCTGGTCGAAGATCTCAGCCGCTCGTCGGACGGCAGCCTCACCGCCGTGACGCTTTCGGCAGACCCCATCGAACTGGACCCGGACAGGACCGTCGCAATCGGCGTGATCGTCAACGAACTCATCATCAACGCGCTCAAATACGCCTATCCCAACGGCAAAGGACCGATCCGCGTCGGACTGGCACGCAACGGCTCGCAGCTGGTAACCCTGACGGTCGAGGACGAGGGCGTCGGAGCCGGAACCCATTCCGGCACCAACCCCGGCTCCACCGGTCTCGGACAACGGATCGTCAAGGCCATGGCGGCCAAGCTCGGCGCGGAAGTGCAGTATCACGACGCAAGGCCCGGCATGCGGGTCGCGATGTCGTTCAATATCAGCGAAGCCTGACGAACGGCACCACCGGCGGCGCGGAGCCCCTCAGTGTCGGCGCGCCAGCGCCGGCACGTTTGATGGTCCGCAGGCCATGCGCGTCAGCAGCGAGGAAATCTGCGAGGGCATGTATGGCTTCGGCACGAAAGTGGAATCCGGCACCTGCGCGTGGGGTTCCATCATCCGGTACCGGGCCGAGGAATAGATCACGCCCAGCCCGGGACAACGATCTCGCGCCAGCCGCGCCAGCCGTGCCCCGTCCATATCGCCGGGCAGGTTGATATCGGTGAAGAGGACATCGACATCGTCATGAGCATCGAGATAATCGAGCGCATCGCGGCCGTTGGCGACCGCATGGACGGCAAAGCCCTCGCCTTCGAGCGCTTGCGAAACCCATTCGCTGATCAGCGCTTCGTCTTCGACGAGGAGAACGTGGAGAACGCGGCTGTTGCGGTCCTGTTCCATGATGACGACTCGAAGATGCACCAGTGACGATCCGGTTCGGGCAAGTTTCGAATGATCAACGCCAGATGCACGAAACCCGTTCAGTTCTCAGATAATTTTAGGACTATGATGGCTTCCGCTTCGTTAACGGTGCACAAGGCACATTAACCGGCCGTCCACTGCCGGACCGCTCGCCGGAGCCCGGTTGAGCTTGCCGGAACGGAACATCGTCTCATCTCATGGCCAGCCGCGATTCCAGACCGATCGAGATCACCGCCGATGTCCTGCTGAAGGCCTATGCCTGCGGCATCTTTCCGATGGCGGAAAGCGCGGACGACCCGACGCTTTACTGGGTCGAGCCCGAGCATCGCGGGATCATCCCGCTGGATCGCTTCACAGTGTCATCACGCCTGGCACGAACGGTGCGCTCCGACCGTTTCACCGTGAGGGTCAATCGCGATTTTCACGCCGTGATCGCCGCCTGCGCCGCACCGGCCCCCGGACGCGACCAGACCTGGATCAACGGCCGCATCCGTGCGCTCTATGGACAGTTGCACGAGCGTCGTCACTGTCACAGCGTCGAGGTCTATCTCGATCAACGGCTCGTCGGCGGGCTTTATGGCGTCAGCCTGGCGGGAGCCTTCTTCGGCGAAAGCATGTTCCATCGCGAGCGCGACGCCTCCAAGGTCGCCCTGGTGCATCTGGTGGCCCGGCTGCGGGCCGGCGGCTATCGCCTGCTCGATACCCAGTTCGTCACAAATCATCTGAAAAGCTTCGGGGCGATCGAGGTGGCCCGCCGCCACTACAACCACCTTCTCGATACCGCGCTGGGGGTGCCCGCGAGCTTCGAAGCGCTCGACATGGTGAAGCCCGTTCCGGGGGCCGTGGCGCTGTCGTGGCTGCCGGGCGCGTCACAGGACTGACGTTGGCAGCAGGAAACGCGCCAGCCCGTTCAGCGCGCCGGCGCGGCCGCGCGGCCGGCGGCGGTCGCATTCGGGCTGCGCGGCGGCGCCTTGGCGCGGGCGGGCGCCTTTGCCGGAGCCGCCTCAGGGGTATCCACCTCCGGAGCGGAGGCGACGGCCGGCGCTTTGCAGTCCTTCAGCCACACGTCATAGATCGGGTGTTCCACGGCATGAAGCCCGGGGCTCGCCGCAAACATCCAGCCCGTGAAGATGCGGCGCACCTCACCCTGGAGGGTCAGTTCATCGACCTCAAGGAAAGCGTTTGTGTTCGGCGCCTCGGTCGGGGGCCGGGTGTAGCAGGCGCGCGGCGTCACTTGGAGCGCGCCGAATTGGACCGTCTCGTCGATCGCGACATCAAACGAAATGATCCGGCCGGTGATCTTGTCGAGGCCGGCAAAAACGGCCTGGCCGTTCGGCACGCGCTGGGTCGGTGGTTCCGCCACGACCTCGTCGCCTGGCTGCGGGGGCGGATCGGCCGGCTGCGCTGCGCCGCGCCGCAGCGGCGGTGCTGAGGCTGCGGGCGGCGTCTGGGCACCCATTTCAGGCGACGGCGGTTGTTGTTGCTGTTGTTGCGGGCCGCCCGAAGGCGGCGGCAGCGGCTCCGATCGGACCGCGGCATTCCCGCGTCCGCCGCCACCGGGCGGAGGGGCCATCTGTGCGGGAGGATATTGCTGGGGATACTGCTGCTGGGGATAGCCCTGCTGCGGATACTGCTGCTGGGGATATTGCTGCTGAACCGGCGCGCCGGGCACGCTGCCCGGGGGGCGTGGCGGGCTCTGGTTACCGAAGATCGAACCGAACTGTGCCGAAGCCGCCGACATGCAGGCCAGCCCCGCCGTAGCAGCGATCAACGCGGTGTTGAAGTGGAAACGAGCCATGCGGTGTCCCGGCGGTCACCATAAACGAACCGCTCCGGCGCGATTAACATGAGGATTGAGGCGGCGGAAGGGCGTCGCTGCCGAGCCTCTCGTCACCGTCATATAAACCCGCAGCGCCGCCCTCTGCGGGCCTGTGCGGCCCCTTGACCCGTCACTGGTTCAGGTCGGCGACCAGGGCTTGTAGTCGCCCGTCGCGGCGGGACGGCGGCCCTGCGCCAGGGTCGAGCCGCTGGGCCGATAAGCCGCCGGCGTACCGGTCATGTTGGGCCGGTGCGGCTTCCACCAGGAGCGTTGCGCGACCTTGTCCTCGGTCGGCGGCAGATCGACGGTGTGGTGCATCCAGCCATGCCATGCAGCCGAGATCGTCGAGGCTTCGGCATAGCCGTTATAGATCACCCAGCGCCGCTCGAAGCCCAGCGTGGGATCGACCTTCCCGTCTTTGGTGCGGAAGTAGCGGTTGCCGAACTCGTCCTCGCCCACGAACTCGCCATAGAGGCGGGTCCAAAGCTGGGTCCCGAAGGTCTGCCCGTTCCACCAGGTGAAGAATTTGAGAAAGAAGTCTTTCATGGCCGCAAATACTGGTGCCTGACTGTTTGCGCGGTTCTGCCAGTTCGGGCCTCCGCTGTCCAGCAAGGCCGGCCTGCGATTCCATCCGGCGCTTCCAATGGGGCGGGGCACCGGTCGGCATGTTGAAAGCGGGGACGGATGGGCCCTACCTTCCCGTCTTCCTGGACGGATGAGCCAAGTTCGTAACGGTCATCGGCCGGAACACGCAAGCCATCCGGGCGATTCGCCCCTGTCCATCCCTTTTTGCGCGATCCCCATATTTAGTATCCCGCCAACAAGTCATAACGCTAACTATTGACGACGAAGGGTCGGGAGCCTAGCCTTCGAGTCTCGCCGCGCGGGTATGTTCAGGGTGCGCGGCACATAGTCCAGAGGCAGTGTGAAGCTTTCAAACCCCCGCTTGCGCGGGCGTGTTCCGCACGCGCAAATTCGGGAAAAGCCTGCCTGCCGCGACGACATCGAACCCGCACGGCCCAACCGATCCCGGAACACACCGACGACGAGGATGACGACGATGAAGACCCCCGCTGAGCCCATCACCGAGACAACACAGGCCACCCGCTCCGGCGAGTCGCCGGACAAGACGGCGGGAGAGCGTATCGTCGTGCGCGAGCGCGAGCGGATGCCGGACCGTCGCAAGGGTTACACCCAGAAAGCCGTCGTCGGCGGCCACAAGGTCTATCTGCGCACCGGCGAGTATGACGACGGCCGGCTCGGCGAGATCTTCATCGACATGCACAAGGAAGGCGCGGCGCTGCGCTCCATCATCAACAACTTCGCCATCGCCGTGTCGCTCGGCCTGCAATATGGCGTGCCGCTCGAAGAGTATGTCGA
>DATMEW010000082.1:0-21695 GCA_035556495.1 Xanthobacteraceae bacterium
CCGGTGTCCACCATTGCCGCCAGCACCACTTCGGCGCGGCGTTCCGCTGCCGCGCGGTTGCGATGCGGAGCAAGGCGCGAGGGCGATTTGACGAGGCCCGCCAGCATGGCGGCTTCCGCCAGCGTCACCTGCCGGGCGGACTTGTCGAAATAGCGCTGGGCGGCGGCTTCGACGCCATAGGCGCCGGCGCCGAAATAGACACGGTTCAGATAGAGTTCGAGGATCTGCGGTTTCGTGTAGCGATGTTCGAGCCAGAGCGCGAGCACCAGCTCCTGAATCTTGCGGTTGTAGGTCCGCTCCTGATTGAGAAAGAGGTTCTTGGCGAGTTGCTGGGTGAGTGTGGAGCCGCCCTGTGCAACGCCGAGATTGGCAAGATTGGCCGCGGCCGCGCGGGCGAGCCCGATCGGATCGAAGCCGAAGTGATAATTGAAGCGGCGGTCCTCGATGGCGATGAAAGCGAGCGGCAGATGCGGCGGCAGCTCCCGCAGCGGCACCGCGACGCCGCCCATCTCGCCGCGTGTCGCGAGGGCGGTGCCGTCCGCGCCGACGATCTGGACGGACGGCGGGCGCGGCGGAATTTCCAGGGACTGGATCGGCGGCAGATGAAAGCCGACCCAGAACACCGCGGCGATGCCCGCGATCACGAGCCAGAGCGAGGCCACCGCGCCCCAGTAGATGCTGCGTGACAGGAAGCGTCTGAGCCGCCCCTTGCTCCTGCTTTTGCCCTTGCGGCCTGGCCGGCGCGGACGGGACGGCGCGGTCGGCTCGCGACGAGCGGGATTGCCACTGGTTTTGCCGCCATGACCGCCGGCCGCGCTACCGGGCGCGGGGCGATCCTCGCGGCTCACACGAATGTCGGATGCCGGGCCGGCGGAAACGCCAAAAACGGGTTCGCGGCGTGTGCCGGCCTTTCGCCCCGCCATGTTGCGTCTCGCGGCTGGAATGGCTGCGGTCGATCCGCAGGCTGCGCACTCCCGGCGATGCTAGGGCGCAGATTTTAAGCGGACGTTAAAATTCCTGTTGGCGATTTGTTTACCGGCTGAAGCGCGTCCCGTGGATGCCGGCGTCGCGTCGGAGAGGATAGCCACCGCCGAAGTGCGGCTTCACGTCCACGCGGCATCCCTGGAACAGGGGATAGGCGGTCCCCGAGCGCTATTCTAGCACGCTGTAAGGCGTGGGCTGGAATCGTGGACGACGTACCGATGCGGGAAAGTCTGGCTGTGCCGCTGGCAGCGTCCGCATTCCGGGTTCGTCTGCTGCGGCCCGGTGGCCGCGGGGCCGCGGCCGACCTTGCCGCACTTCCGCGCGGCTGGTGTCTGGCGCAGTTCGAGCGCGCCAAGCGCGGCGCCGATATCGCCTGGTTCGAAACCTTGCAGGATGGCCGGTTCGGGCCGACCGTCGCACTGGTCGGCAGGCTGCAAGGCGGCGCGCCGCTCCGGCGGGGTGGCATGGCGGGCGCGCCGGCCGGCACGCTCACCGTGCTGCATGTCGATTGGACCCTGGCCGAGCGGCGCCTGCGCCGCTGCATGTGCACCGCCGGGCTGTCTCCCGCGGTCGCGCGTCTGGCGGTCTCGCTGTTTCGCTGCCGGGATGTCCGCATCGCCGCCGCGCAGGCCGGTGTCGCTTATGAGACGGCGCGGGAATATCTCCAGACGGCGCGGGCCGCGGTCGGCGCGGAGAATTTGCAGCGGCTGGTCAGCGAGATGGGCCGCTGCCTCGGCCATGCGGGCGGCGAGGCAGCGGCCACAGCGCCGTTTCTGGCGGCGGCGCTGGGGCTGACGCGCCGGCAGCTCCAGATCGCAGAGCTGGTTTCGCAGGGCGCGACCCGGCGCGGCGTTGCATCGTTGCTCGGCGTGTCCGAAGCCGTGGTGAAGAAGGAGATCGCCATTGTCTTCACGGCGGTGGGCGTCGTCGGCGTCATCGGCCTTGCGCGGGCGATGATGGAGCTGAGGCTGCTGGCCGGCGCGGCGGTACATATCGATGCCTGTCGGCCGATGCCGGAGCCGGCCTCCGCGCCGCCCGCTGCGGGGCTCCTGCCGCGGAGCGCGGCCACACCCTTGGAGCCGGGGAGCGGGCTGCAACCCTCCGTCATGGCATGAGGGTTCATGGCATGAGGGTTTGTGGCATGAGCATCGTCCCGGCGCAGGGCCGCCCGGCCCCGATGCGCGCGTCCTCTTGCTCACCGCGGGCCCGGCTTGATCCTGCGTGTGGCAGGATGGGACAGCCAGCGCCGCAGGTCACCTTTTATCTCGGCATCGCCGCTATCCTCGCTGCGCTCGAACAGTCTCGTGCGCTGGCGCTCGAACGCTCGATCGTATCGGCGTTGCAGAACGGGGCGATCGTCCGCCGGCGCCATGGTTCCGGCCTTCAATGCAAAGAACCGCGCCTCGAACGAGACGCCCGGCACGCTCTTGCGGTTGACGCTGTCGATGAAACTCGTGATGGCGATGTCGCAGCCGCGCCGGCCCTTCGGCGCGGCGACGAGGTTGTTGTCGCCCCAGTCGAGAACCTCGTCGAACTGCCGCAGCAGCGTCCAGTCGGCCGCGAATACGCGGACGGTCCAGCTATTGATGCCGATGCCGTTGCCCTGCGTGTTCCATGCCGCGAGCACATATTCGCGGGAGCCGTCGCCATCGAGATCGACCGTGATGACGTCGAAGCTGCGCAGCCGGCCGGCCATCAGCACATCCGGCATCTCGACCAGGGCATGGCCGCGCCGTTCGAGAAGAAAGGCGTGCTCGGGCGCGTCTTCCGGAATGTCCTGATCGTCCTCGAAACTCGCGGCGCAGCGCCAGAGCCGGGTGGCCTCGTCCATGGCGACGAACACGCCCGCCGTGCAACGCATCGTGTTCGCCGGCGTCTGCGCCAGCGCGGCGTCGTCGCGCGCCGGGGCAGGTCTGGCGAAGCTGGCCGTGCGGCAGGACTGGAGCGCGGCTTCCGCCACGCCGGGCGCAACGAGACTTGCAAGCAGGACGAGGCGCGCGCCCCGGCGCAGACGAAAACTCACGGGTTTGATCACGACGGTCTTCGCCTTCATGGGTCGGCCGGCTCCGATCCCAGCATAGGACCCTTTCGTATCCGGACCAGCGTTTCCGTTGCGCACGCGGAATGTGATCGAGCAACGCCCTCCGACACTTCTGGCATCCGCCGGGGTGGATGCTTGCAGCGGAGCACGCGCTGATGCCGCGGGTCCGCACGCCGTCCATCACCGCGCCGCCGGCCGGCTCGCCGCCGGCGGGGTCGCTCGCCGGCTTCTGTCTTTATTTTCTCGCCGAACACAGGACGGTTTTCATCTGGCTGTTCCTGATCGGCTTCGGGGTCGCCTGCGCGGATGCGCTGGTGGCGGTCTTCATCGGGAAGATGGTCGGCCTCGTCGGGCAGGCGGACCGCTGGACGACATGGCAGGCGCGCTGGCCGGAGCTGCTGGTCCTGCTGCTGGCGGTCGGGCTCATCCGCCCGCTTTTGATCTGGCTCGATCTGCGACTGCGCAACACCGTCCTGATCCCCACCGTGACCTCGCGGATGCGCTGGGTCAGCCACTGGCATGTGGTGCGCCAGAGCTGGCGCTTCTTCCAGAGCGACTCGCCGGGGCGGCTCGCCCATTGGGTGATGCAGACGCCGGGCGCGCTGCGCGAGACGGCGGAAGCGGCCATCCGCGCGGTCTGGTATCTGTCGATGTACGGGCTGGCCAGCCTGGTTCTGCTCGGGCAGGCCGACCCGCGATTGATGCTGCCACTGCTGATCTGGTTCGCCGGCTTTGCGCTGCTGTTGCGCGTCTTCGTGCCGCGGCTCAGGCGCCGGGCCGACGACAACGCGGACAAATACTCCCGCCTGCTGGCCGAACTGGCCGACGGCTACGCCAATATCCTGACGGTGAAGCTGTTCTCGGCGGCCGCCACGACGGACGCAGCCGTCCGGCAGCGGCTGGGCGAGCATGACCGCGCGCAGGCCCATCACATGGCCAGCGTCACCGCCTTCATCACGACGCTGACCGTGCTGAACACCGCGCTGCTGCTGGCCACGACGGCCATCGGCGTCGCGCTGTGGCTGCATGAATTGGTGCCGGCCGAGGCCGTGGCGATGGCGCTGCCGCTGGTCTGGCAGGCCGCCAACACCGGCGGCTGGGTCGCGTGGGAAATCTCCGGCATCTATCAGAATCTCGGCGAGATCCGTCAGGGCATGGCGGTGATCGCCGCGCCGAATGCGATGCCGGACGATCCCGCCGCGGAGTCCCTGACGGTGCGGCAGGGCGCGATCGCGTTCGAGCGGGTGACATTCGGCTATGGCGAGCGCGAGCCGGTGTTTCGCGACTTCAGCCTGACCATCGCGGGCGGCGAGAAGGTCGGCATCGTCGGGCGCTCCGGCGCGGGCAAGTCGACGCTGATCGCACTGCTGCTGCGGCTGATGGACGTGCAGGCCGGCGCGATCCGGATCGACGGCCGCGATATTCGCTCCGTTCCGCAGGATGAGTTGCGGCGGCAGATCAGCGTCGTGACCCAGGATGTCTCGCTGTTTCACCGCTCGCTTAAGGAAAACATCCTGTGCGGCAAGCCGGATGCCACTGAGGCGGAACTGGCGGACGCGCTGCGCCGTTCGCATTCGTTCGGCTTTGTCGATGAAATCATGGACGAGCACGGCCGCGCGGGCCTCGACGCTATCGCAGGCGAGCGCGGCGGGAAGCTCTCCGGCGGCCAGCGCCAGCGCATCGCCCTCGCGCGGGCGCTGCTGAAGCCGGCGCCCATCGCCATTCTCGACGAAGCCACCTCGGCGCTGGACAGCGAGGTGGAGCAGGCCATCGGCCAGGAGATCGCCGCCCTGACGGCGGGCCGGACAACGATATGTATCGCGCACAGGCTCTCTACCGTCGCGCGGATGGACCGCATCCTCGTGATCGACGACGGCCGGCTGATCGAGCAGGGCAGTCATGATGCCCTCATGCAGGCGGACGGGCTCTATGCGTCGTTGTGGCGGTTGCAGGCCGCGCAGCAGCGCCACGCGGCTCCCATGGAGACATATCCCATGGAGGCCGGAAGCTTGTGAACATTGAAAGGACGACCATGCATATCCGACTGTCTCCCGGCACCAGCCTGACCGTGATCGAGGGCAAGAGCGTCCTGTTCTCGGTCAGGACCGGACAGTCCTACGGGTTGAACGAGATCGCGGCGGAAATGCTGCGCCTCGGTCTCGAAGGCGGGCTCGACCACGCCGCGGAGCGGATTGCGCTGGACTACGACGCGCCCGCCGCGGAAGTGAGAAGCGATATCGACGTGCTGGTGCAACAGTTGATCGAACTCAAATTCGCTCAGGCCGTCGCGGGCCAGGGCTCGTAGGCCGCGACCACGGAGAAATCCTCAAGTCCGGGCGTCTGGATGAAAGTGTCATCGCCGCATGTCACCCAGGCATGGCCCGACAGCGGCGACAGCCGCATGCCGATCTTGAGCGAAGCTGGATGGCCGTGACGGTTGAGCGCGAACCAGACGGCGACGGCCTGATCGAGGCACTCGATCCGCATCGGCAATGCGTTCAGGCCGCGCAGCGCCCGCTCGGCGACGCGCTTCCCGGGCTCCATGGCGAGGCGGCGCTTGCGCGTCCTTTCGCCCAGCCACTGGAACAGGCGGACGGTGCGGTCGATCCCCAGGGCTTTCGTGGACAGATGCGAGAGAGACAGAACGAGGACACTCATGGGCGCGCGACCCTTTCAGGACAGGAGATGTTTGCCATGGCCGCCGGCATGACGGCTGTGAGCCCGGATGGGTCCGGCCATGGCGAGGGGTTCGACGACATGACCGGTGGCGGGACCGATCCGCTGCGCCTGTGCTGGCGGGAAGGCACGATCGAGATCGAGGGGATCGTCCAGCGCGTCGAGGACTGCATCGGCGCGCCGGCTCTGCGCCGCCTCGTCGTGCTGGTGGAGCGGGACGGTCCGGAGGCGCTGGCGCGCGCCGAAGGGGACTTCGTCGCGCTGGTCAGTACCCGGACCGGCGTTCACGCCTTCAAGAGCTTCACCTCCCAATATCAGATCTATTACCGGGAGGCCGACCGCACGGTCGCGAACCGCCTGTTCGCTTTCTGGAGCGATGCGGCGCGGTGGCAGGATGATTATTTCGCGCGGCATGTCCTGATTGTGCCGGGCTATCAGGTCCTCAGCCGGGACACGCCGGTTGAAGGCGTGTTCCGCGTCCTGCCGGGAGAACTGGTGACGGTCGCGCCCGACGGGATCGCGCGCCGGCAGTTGCTGCGGCGGGATTATCGCTACCGGCTCGATGCCGGCCAGCGCCGGGAGGACGCCGCCGCGCAGATCCTCGATCTGCTGCGCGACGCCATCCGCACGCGCCTTGCGGCGCGGCCGCAGGCCCGCGTCTGCGTCGAGATATCCGGCGGGCTCGACTCGTCCTTCATCGCCTGCCTGCTGGGCGAGCAGACCTCCGGCATCCGCGGCGTGATGTTCTCCCAGCCGCGGCTGCCCTCCCATGCGGTCAGCGAAGGCTATGCCCGCGAGGTGGCGGACCGCTACGGCATCGACCTTGTCGTCATCCCGCCGGAGGACCTGCCGGCCCCGCCGTTTCCGGAGGCCGGATATTCCGACGAGCCGAGCGACTTCTTCTGGTTCGGCGATGTCTTTTCGCGCGCGGTTGCCCAGCTCTCGGAGCCCGGCTCCTTCGTCTTCACCGGCTTCGGGGCGGACCAGTTGTTCCTGCGCTCGCCGGCTTTCCTGCCCTATCTGCTGAAGCACCGGCAGTTCGGCGCGTTCTTCAAGGCGTTGCCGGACGCCAGCGCGTTGCTGTCGCGCGGCCGGATGAGCCTGCTGCGGCAATGCCTGCTGTCGGTGATGCCGGAGCGTGCCTATCGCCGCCGGCAACAGACCGGCCGCCTGCGCGGCCTGCTGGACGTGAGCGACGTCAACATGGAGCGCGTGCTCACCGCCGATGTGCCCTGGCTTCATTGCGGGAAGGGACTGGCGGCCTATACGCTCGAACGCCGCGGCAACGAGGCTGCGCTGGTCGGCACCGGCATCCTCTGCGACGACTGGGGTTATTTCTCCGCGCCCCGGACCGTGACGCAGGCTCATTTCGCCGGGAAGGGCTTGTCCGATGCGTCGCCCTTCTGCGATCTGCCGCTGCTCGATCATCTCTATGGCGAGGTCAGCGCGCTGGCGATTCATGATTTCGGTGGCCGCTACAAGGAGCTTCTGCGCGAGGCCCAGAAAGGCGTGGTGCCGGAAAGCCTGCGGAACCGCCAGAACGACACCTTCGTCTTCAACTCGTTCCAGATGAATTATGTCGATGCGTCCCGGGAGTATTTCGAGGACCTGCTTGGCGATGCCGATGCGGCCTGGGTCGATGTCGCCGGTGTCCGCCATGCGCTTCAGGAACTATCCTTCGGCATGACCACCCATGTGACGCGCTCCGCGCTGGCGCTGATGGGTTATCTGCAATGGCGGCGGGCGTTCCTTCGCCGGCATGCGAAGACGGATGAGGCTGCGCGTGACGGCATGATCCATGCCAGAGTGCCGCTGCCTTCGTCGCCATCCTGATCGCCGCCGTAAGGGAAGGCAGGCGCTTGGAACCTGCCTTCCCTGGCGATATTTGAACCGGTCTTACTTGAAGAAGCCGGCGTATTTCTTGCCGTCGCTGCTCGGACCGGTGTGGTTGGACTTGATCAGTTCGATGTCGCCGAGCTTGACGATCGCGGGCTTGGTGTAGGTCTTCATTTCAATCTCCCTCACGAAGCGCCCGAAGGCGCATGTCTATTCAAAGCTAGACAATGATTCGACGATAACAGGGATCAGGAATGGGCCGCGTGACCATTTGGGGGGTGCCGCGGGGCGCGGAATGTCGCGCGGGCTTGAAGCGGCGAAGGCATCTCATCCGAAGCCGCCGGCGCGTCGGTGGCGCCGGCGGAAGGGTCGAGGCGATCAAGCCTCGGCGATGATGGGGTTGCGCAGCAGGCCGACCTTCTCGATCTCGACCTCGCAGACATCGCCGGCCTTGAGGAAGACCGGCGGCTTGCGCGCGAAGCCGACGCCGGCGGGCGTGCCGGTCACGATCACGTCGCCGGGGCTCAGCGTGAAGGCGCTGCTGAGATAGGACACCAGCGTGGCGATATCGAAGATCATGTCGTCGGTGCTGGCGTCCTGCATCACCGCGCCGTTGACGCGGGTCACGAGCCGCAGGCCCTTGGCGCCGGGCGGCAGTTCGTCGGCGGTCACGAAATCCGGGCCGAAGCCGCCGGTACCGTCGAAGGTCTTGCCGACGATCCACTGGTGGCTGTGAAACTGGAAGTCGCGGATCGAGCCGTCGTTGAACACCGAATAGCCGGCGACATAATCCAGCGCGTCGTCCTTCGAGACATGCCGGGCGGTTTTGCCGATCACAGCGACCAGCTCGCCCTCCCAGTCGAACTCGGCGGAGTTGCGCGGCGCGATCATCGGCTCGCCGGCGGCAACGAGGCTATTGGCATAGCGGCCGAACACCACCGGCAGCTTCGGCAGGCCCTCGTAGGGACTCTCGGCGGCATGATCGACATAGTTGAGGCCGATGCAGATGATCTTGGCCGGCTCAGGGATAGGCGGCAGCAGCTTGACGGCCTCGGCGGCGCGCAATGCGCTGTCCGCGGCGGCCGCGACGGCGGCCTTCGCTTTCTCCATCGCCGCCGGGCCGGCCTTGAGCAGCCCGGCGAGGGTCGCCGGCAGGTCCGGCGCGGCCACGCTGAGGTCCACGATCTGCTCGCCCCGGCGCGCGCCGAGCCGGGCCTTGCCGTCATGCATGAAGGTTACGAAACGCATGGGTGTGATGCTCCGGTTTCAGGAAGGGTCGATGGGAGGCCGGCGGAATGGCCGTTGGAAGATGCGTTAGCCGACCGGACAGGCCCGCGCAATTCCGGCCGTGCGCTTGACTCACCCGCGCCTTGGAAACAGCAGGCGCTGATAGAGCACGCCGATGCCCATCAGCACGAGACCCAGGCCGATGAAGGACAGCGCGCGATAGATGCCGGTGAGGTCCGACATATCGACGAGAAACGCCTTGCCGACGGTGAGCGCGACGACGGCGGCGGAAGCAAGCCGCATCGGCTGCGATTTCAGCACCACGCCGACGCCCAGCAGCGCGACGCCGAAGGCCAGCCATACCGCGGAATAGGTGTATTGCTCCGCGTCGCTCACGCCGCCGCGCGTCAGCACCTCGCCGTGATAGATCCGCGTCACCTGCAATGTCAGATAGGCGAGGGCGAGTGCGACCGCGACGATGCCCGCGATGCTGCTGTAGCCGAACGGGCGCTGTTTGCGGGTCATCAGCGCGAGGATGGCGGCGAGCACGGCCGGCACGCCATAGCCGAGCAGCAGCAGGTTGACGAACAGCCCGCCGACCGGCCGTCCCGTGAACGCCGGGTTCATGAACAGGCCGAGACCGAACACGATGGCGAACAATGTCAGGCCGGCGATGACCAGCGCGCCGAGATCGTGGACGATGCTGCCGCTGCGCAGGCGCAGGCGTTCGAGGCCGATGGTCATGGCAAGGCCGGCGCAGACCTGCGCGCCGATCTCCGCCAGCGCGGCGGTGGAGCGGTAGATGTCGCCGCCGTTCACGAGATGGCGGATCTGCCAGACCACGAGCAGAACCGTGAACAGAATCGCGCCGGCTTCCACCGTCCGGGTCGGAGCGTCGTCGGCACGCCGGCGCAGGAGATGGCTGGCGAACCAGAAGCCCGCCGCCGGAATGCCATAGCCATAGAGCAGCCAGTTGAAGATCGGCGTGGTGCCGACGAGATCGCCGACGATGCGCGGCTCCCAGCCGATCCGCAGCACCACCAGCGTCGTGAGCGCCGCTGCGAGCCAGCGCAGCGCCGGCAGCGGGCGGCGGCTTTCGATCCAGGCGACGCCCGGCACCATCAGCGCCAGCGCGACGGTGAGCCAGCCGCGCTCCAGCGCCATGGTGAAGGCCAGCGCGAGGGCGGCGATACTGGCGGTGGCGAAGATCGCCTGCGCGGCGGCAAGGCCCGGCCGTACCGGCTGTTTCGACAATGCCTCGACGGCGGTGGCATAGGCGGCGGCGAGGCCGAGGCCGGCAAGGGCAAACGCGAAGCTCGGCTCGAATCCGGCGATCCGCAGATAGAGCGCGGCCAGCAGCGCGACGGGCACGAAAGCGGCGCTGCCGCTCCACAGCATGGCCATGATCGCGCCGGCGCTGCGCGGCTGGGCGAGGAAGCCGACTAGGCCGAAGGCGGCGGCGAAGCCGAAGCCCAGCACGAGATGCAGCGTGGTCCGCACGGCAGGCGGGTCGGGAATGGCGTCCACGGTCACGCCGGATGGCGCGAGCAGCGTTTCCATCTCCCAGACGGCGGGCCAGTTCACGAACAGCAGCACGACCATCGCGCCGACGGCGGGCAGGGCGGCGACAGCGGCATCCGTGCGCCAGGCGATGGCGAGCGTCGCGGCCACCAGCAGGACGAAAGCGGCGAGCGCGGGCGTCGCCTGATCGCTCGCGAGCGTCACCAGCAGCGCGGCGAAAACGAAAGCGGCCAGCGCCGTGGCGGACAGCCAGTCGATCCGTCCGGGCGTCGGCGCGGGTCCGTAGAACAGGCCGGCCACGAGCAGCGCGGCGGCCAGCACGAAGCCGGCGACGACATGAAAGACATGGGCGCCGAGTTCGGTCACGCCGCCCCATTCGTCGAGGCCCGGCAGGGTCCACAGCAGCGCGAAGACGATGGCCGTCAGCGCCAGCCAGCGCCACAGCCGCAGCCGCGCGAGCGCGAAGGCCGCGCCGCTCACCGCCGCGAGATAGAGATACAGCGCCCAGTAGCTTGGCGCTTCCGAGGTGACGAGCAGGGGAGTGACATAGGCGCCGACGAGGCCGAGGCCGGCCAGCGCCGGTCCGTGCAGCAGCGCGGCCGCCAGCGTCGCCAGCGCCACGATGCCGAGCAGCACGAAGGCGGCGGCGGGCGGCACCATGTCGTAGAGCGCATAGGCGGCATAGACCACGGCATAGGCCGTGACCGTGCCGGCGGCGGTGAGGATGCCCGGAATATGCGCGGTCGGCAGCGCCGCGATGCCGGCGAGGCGCTCGGTGCGGCGCGTCCATTCTCCGGCGGCGAGCAACGCGAGGGCAAGCAGCGCGCCGAGGGCGACACGCACGCCGGGACCGAGCAGGTCCTGCTCGATGGAATAGCGCACGAGGAAGATGCCGCCGAGGGCGAGCGTCAGCCCGCCGGCCCAGACCACCCATTGGGTGCCGAAGCGTTCCTCCAGCCCGCCGCGCGGCGGGGCGGCCGGCTGAACGGGCGGTGGCTCCGGAGGCGCGGCAAGGGATGCCGGCTCGGCGGAAGGCTCTGGCGGTGCCGCGCCGGTTTCCACCGTGGCGGATTCGGGCACGGGCGGCGCGGGAGTCGAATCTGTCGCCTGAACGACGGTGGGCGCGCCGGCGCGGCCGGCGGCGTCGAGCCGGGCTTCCAGCAGCCGCACGCGGGTCTCCAGCGCATCGAAGCGCCGGCGGGCGAGCCAGCCCACCACACCCAGCGCAATCAGAATGATCAGTTCCATGCAGGCCCCTGGCTGGCCGGCAGAATAGGCCGGGCGACAGGGCCGGCCAAGCAGAGGAGCCGGTTTTCCCGTGTTCCGGACTGCTGCGGTGGGACTTTCCGCCTGCCGCGGACAGGGCTCAAGGCTTTTCCAGGTCCTGCTTCAGCCGGTAAAGACCCATGATGCGCCGCCGCGCGGAACGAGCCGCCGCGGCCGGCGATGGATTTTGAACATGGCCCAGAACATCTATGACGATACCGGCTTCTTCGCCGGCTACAGCCGGCTCGAACGTTCCGTCGCGGGTCTTGAGGGCGCGCCGGAATGGCCCGCGCTGCGGGCGCTGCTGCCGCCGCTTGCCGGCGCGCGGGTGGTCGATCTCGGCTGCGGCTTCGGCTGGTTCTGCCGCTGGGCTGCCGAACAGGGCGCGGCGCAGGTGCTGGGTCTCGACGTTTCGCGCAACATGCTGGCGCGTGCCGTGGAGACGACGCCCAGTCCGGCGGTCAGCTATCGCATTGCGGACCTTGATCAACTGGCGCTGCCGGCGTCAGCCTTCGATCTCGCCTATAGTTCGCTGGCGTTTCACTATGTCGCGGATATCCGGCCGCTGTTCCGGACGATCCATGATGCGCTCGCGCCGGGCGGCCATCTGGTGTTCTCCACCGAACATCCGATCTACATGGCCCCGACGTCGCCGGAATGGACGACCAGCGCCGACGGCCGGTCGGTGTGGCCGCTGGACGGTTATCTGAACGAAGGCGCGCGGCGGACCAACTGGTTGGCAGAGGGCGTGCTCAAATATCACCGCACCCTCGGCACCACGCTCTCCACGCTGATCGCGAGCGGCTTCGTTCTCACCCATGTCGAGGAATGGGGGCCGGACGCAGCGCAGGTCGCGGCGCGGCCGGACTGGAACATCGAGCGCGAGCGGCCGATGTTCCTGCTGATCGCGGCGCGCCGCGAGGGATAACCCCCCGCAGCCGCTTCGCGAGGAACGCCCCGCCGTCCCGCCTCAGCGCACCAGGACGTTGCGGAACTGCCAGGGGTCGGACGTGTCGATATCCTCGGGGAACAGGCCGGGCCGGCCGTCCAGCGGGGTCCAATCCGTATAGGTGCCCACGACCGTGCCGAGATAAGGCCGCTGGATCTCCAGACAGCGCTGGAAATCCATCTCGTCGGTCTCGACGATGCCGGCCTTGGGATTCTCCAGCGCCCAGACCATGCCGGCGAGCAGGGAAGACGTCACCTGAAGGCCGGTCGCGTTCTGATAGGGCGCGAGCTTGCGCGTTTCCTCGATGGAGAGGCGGGAGCCGTACCAATAGGCGTTCTTGCCGTGGCCGTAGAGCAGCACGCCGAGTTCGTCGACGCCGTCCACGATCTCGTCCTCGCCGAGGATATGGAAGGTCTCCTGCGGCTTGCCGGCCTGACCGAACATCTCGTGCAGCGACAGCACGGCGTCGTTGGCCGGGTGATAGGCATAGTGGCAGGTCGGCCGATACACGACCTTGTCGCCATCGCGGACCGTCAGGAAGTCGGCGATCGAGATCGACTCGTTATGGGTGACGAGAAAGCCGTATTGCGCCTGCGCGGTCGGCGTCCAGCTCCGCACGCGGGTCTCTGCGCCGGCCTGAAGCAGATAGATCGCCGCGCCGCAGCCGCCGTCATGGCCGTGGGCCGTGTCCGGCCGCCAGCGCTCGTGAGTGCCCCAGCCGAGTTCGGCGGGCTGCAACGCTTCCGCGATGAAGCCTTCGACCGACCAGGTGTTGACGAAGACGCCCTGCGGCTTCGGCTGTTTCGCGCGCTGGGTGTCGCGCTCGGCGATATGGATGCCCTTCACGCCGAGGGTCTGCGCCAGCGCCGCCCATTCCTGCCGGTTCGTCGGCTGCGGCAGGTTCACGCGGGTGTCGCGGGCAACGTCCAGCAGGGCCTGCTTGACGAAAAAGGAGACGAGGCCCGGATTGGCGCCGCAGGTGGAGACGGACGTGGTGCTGCCGGGCGCGCGCGCACGCTTGGCCGCCAGCGTGGTCTCGCGCAGCGCATAGTTGGAGCGGCCCTCGGGGCCGAGCGTCGGGTCGAAATAGAAGCCGAGCCACGGCTCGTTCACGGTGTCGATATAGAGCGCGCCGATCTCGGCGCAGAATTCCATGAGATCGCGCGAGCCGGTATCGACCGAGACGTTGACGCAGAAGCCCTGGCCTTCGCCCGCCGTCAGCAGCGGCTTGAGCATGTCGCGATAGTTCTCGCGGGTCACCGCCTGCTGGATGTAGCGGATGCCGCGTTCGTCGAGCAGATGCCGGTTGAGGTCGGACGGGTCGATCACCACGAGCCGGCTCTTGTCGTAGTTGAAGTGCCGCTCGATCATCGGCAGCAGACCGCGACCGATGGAGCCGAAGCCGATCATCACGATGGGGCCGCTGATGGTCGCGTGGATCGGTCCGGTCATGGCAATACTCCGAAGGTTATTGAAAGAAGAGATGCGGCGATCATGCCGCGCGCGGCATCGCATCCGCCCGCGACAGCCGCGCGACAGCCTGTGACGGCCGCGCGACAACACGGTGTGCGGGGCGGCCCGCCGCGACGATCAGCCCGCGGGCGTCGTCCAGCGCGCCCGGCCGCAGTTCGCGGCCGAGCAGGCGATGCGCCTCGAACGGGCCCGGCATCGCCAGCGCACCGGTCTTGTCGGCGCCGAAGCCGAAGCGGCTGTAGTAGTCTGCATCGCCGACCAGCAGCACCGCATCATGGCCGCGCACGGCCGCCGTGGCGAGGGCATGGCGCATCAGCCGGCCGCCGAGGCCGCAGCAGCGCATGTCGGCGCTGACGGCAAGCGGACCCAGCAGCAGGGCGGAGCGAGCCTGTCCCGCCGTGACGTTCCAGAGCCGCACGGTGCCGACCAGCCGGCCGTGACGCGTCGCCACGAAAGAGAGTCCCGCCGCGGCCAGCCGCCCCTCGCGCAGGCGTTCAGACGCCTTGGCGAAGCGGACGTCGCCGAAAGCCTCGTCGAGCAGCGCCTCGCGCGCCGGCAAGTCGCCAGCGCGCTCGGTCCGCAGGACGATGCCGGGGCCGCTGACGGCGGCGCGCGGCGGGAACAGGTCGATCAGGGTCGAACCCACGGTCGATTTCACAGTCGAATTCACAAGGGCCATGGCCATGCCATCCCCGCCCCGTCGCCGGGGCGTTGTCGTCCAATCCAAGATGACGGGAGGGGAGCCGGCCGGCTTGCGCAGCCACCGGCTCCCGGCGATGTCGCGGAGCTGCCGGGAAGGCAGGTCCGTCAGATGTGGTAGGTCTTCAGCGGGTCGAAGCCGTTGAAGGCCACAGCCGAATAGGTCGAGGTATAAGCGCCGGTGCCCTCGATCAGCACCTTGTCGCCGATCTCGAGGCTGACGGGCAGCTCATACGGCTTCTTCTCGTAGAGCACGTCCGCCGAGTCGCAGGTCGGGCCGGCCAGCACGCAGGGCGCCACGGCGTCGCCGTCGCGAGGCGTGCGGATCGGGTAGCGGATCGCCTCGTCCATCGTCTCGGCGAGGCCGCCGAATTTGCCGATGTCGAGATAGACCCAGCGCTGCTCGTCGGCCTTGCTCTTCTGTGAGATCAGCACGACCTCGGCCTCGATCACGCCGGCATTGCCGACCATGCCGCGGCCCGGCTCGATGATGGTGTCGGGCACGCGGTTGCCGAAATGCTTGCGCAGGGCGCGGAAGATCGACCGGCCGTAAGCCTTCACCGCCGGCACTTCCTTCAGATACTTCGTCGGGAAGCCGCCGCCGAGGTTGACCATCGACAGGTTGATGCCGCGGTCCGCGCAGGCGCGGAAGATCGTCGCCGCCGACTTCAGCGCCTCGTCCCAGGCGGCCGTGCGGCCCTGCTGGGAGCCGACATGGAAGGACACGCCATAGGCTTCGAGACCGAGCCGGTGCGCATGCTCCAGCACGTCCACGGCCATCTCCGGATCGCAGCCGAACTTGCGCGACAGCGGCCATTCGGCGCCGACGCAGTCGAACAGGAAGCGGCAGAACACCTTGGAGCCGGGAGCGGCGCGGGCGACCTTCTCGACCTCGACCACGGAATCGACCGCGAACAGGCGGATGCCGAGCGCATGGGCGCGCGCGATATCACGCTCCTTCTTGATCGTGTTGCCGAAGGAGACGCGGTCCGGCGTCGCGCCGGCGGCCAGCGCCATCTCGATCTCCGGCACCGAGGCGGTGTCGAAGCATGAGCCCAGCGAGGCCAGCAGCGACAGGACTTCCGGCGCGGGATTGGCCTTCACCGCATAGAACACGCGGCTGTCCGGCAGGGCCCGGGCGAAAGTGTGAAAGTTTTCGCGCACGACGTCGAGATCGACGACCAGGCACGCCTCGGTGTCCTGACCGGCCTCGCGGCGGTGGCGGAGAAAGTCGCGGATGCGCTCGGTCATGATGCGTCCTCACCAAAGCTCAACGGGGCCGAAAGCGGCCCGGAATTGAAAGTTCAGGCGGCAAGCCGCCCGGCGTCAGCGGATGAGGATCGACGCGCCGTCGTGCGATGGAGACACGAACGCCACGGCGGGTTTCTCACCCGAGATGCTGCCTTGGATTGGAGCGGGGAGGACCCGATCCGCACGGCCGGCAATGATGGACAAGCCTCTTCGGTGTCGACCTTTGGAGGGTCGACGAGACCAAAAAAGCCCGCTCCGTCGTTGCTTTAAGTCGCGTCCCCCGCTTGAGAGCGGGGTGCGCCGGTTTCGCCTCCGGCTGTCGGTAAATGTTTTCGAAGCAGCTTGAACCTTTCGGTCTTTCGCTCTTCGGGCGGCTGTCCGGCCTCTTGTCCGGATGCCCACCTACCGACACACGACCACAGGCACGTGCGAAATAGGGCAAGGCTCACATAAGGAAACTTGTCCCCGGCTGCAAGAAGGAAATGCAGGAAATGCCGGAAAAACGTGCGCCGCCGGGCGGGTGTTGCCGTTTTGTGACGGCCGGGCCGGCGGCAGGGCTCAGCCGCGGGCCGTGAAGGGCTCCACGCGCTGGGCGTTCCGCACGAAGGCGACCATCACATACATGCCGATCACGAAGAACAGCGCTTGCAGGACATAGACGCCCGTCTGGCCGAGCTCGAACAGCGTGGCCAGCGCCCAGCCGCCCGCAAATGCGGCGCCGAACACCTCCGCCGCGATCAGGATGGCGGCGCTGACCACCGTGCTGACATTCTGCCAGAGGATCTTGCGGCTGCCGGTCGGGCGGGATGCGGTCATGGAAAAGGGTCCTGAACGGTTCGGGGCGGAATGTCCCGGAATTCCGCCAAGAGATCAAGCCGGGAGATCAAGCCGGGAGATCAAGATGGCACGGCCATCGGGATCGAGAGAGATGGGAAGTCCCGGCGGCGGTGGCAACTGCGGCGTGTTTCCGGCGCCGCTCAGCCTTCGATGGAGGTCTTGAGCGGCCGCTCCGGCAGCAGCGTCAGGGCCACCAGCGCGACCAGCATCGAGGCGCCGGCGAGGAAAAACACGATTCCGAACACGGCGGCGCGTTCGGGCTCCGTCGTCGCGGCGCCGAGGCCGGCCGCCACGACGGCTCCGAAAATCGCGACGAAGATCGTGGCCGACAGCATCCGGAGAAAGTTCATCGCGCCCAGCACGGTGCCGAACTGGTGCGGCGGCACCGCATTCTGGACCGAAACGGTGGCGAGCGGCGCGACCGGCCCGAAGCCGAGGCCGATCAGGCACAGGACCACCTGAAACCCGAGGGGCGAGATGTCGCCGGCGCGCCAGGCCAGCACGAAGATGGCCGCCACCGCCAGCACGAGGCAGAGCACCGGCACCGTCTTGTAGCGGTTCATGCGGCCGATCACCCAGCCGCCGATGCCGGCCCCGATGTTGAGCGTCATCATGAAGGACACCAGGCTGAGGCCGGCCATTGTCGGCGACAGGCCGATGGCCGTTTGCAGATACATCGGCATGAAGATGTTCAGGCCGATCACCGCCGCCCAGCCGAAGGTGTTGCAGGCGATGGCGGTGGCCACGACGCGGTCGGCCAGCGTGCGGAGCGGGATCAGCGGTTCCGGAGCGGTCAGCAGCCGCCATCCGAAGCCGGCGGCGAGCACCGCGGCCGCCGCCACGAAGGCGAGAATCGGCGGCGAAGACCACGGATAGGCCACGCCGCCCATATTGATGGCCAGCATGAAGGATACCGTGGCCGCGACCACGAGGACCGCGCCGAGCGCGTCCAGCCGGTGGTATCGCTCCCGCCGCGGCATCCGCCGCAGGCAGATATGGGCCAGCACCATGGAGAGGATGCCGAGCGGGATGTTCATCCAGAAGATCGCGGACCAGTGCAGATGGTCCGCCACCGCCCCGCCCAGCGCCGGCCCCAGCGCGCCGGATGTCGTATAGACCGCCGCGAAATAGGCGTAATATTTTCCGCGCTCCCGGGGCGAGGCGATGTCGCCCAGCACCACCATGCCCGTGGAGGTCAGGCCGCCGCCGCCGAGACCCTGCACCGCCCGCCCGAGAATCAGCACGAACAGGTTCGGCGCCATGGCGCAGATCAGCGAACCGAGCAGATGCAGCCCCAGCGCGACCAGCAGCGTGTTGCGGCGGCCATGGATGTCGCTGAACTTGCCGTAGAGCGGCGTCGTCGCCGTCATCGCGATGAGATAGGCGGTGATGAGCCACGGCAGGTTGTGGAAGTCGCCGAATTCCGCGCCGATGGTCGGCAGCGCGCTGGCCAGAACGGTCTGGTCGAGCGAGCCCATGAAAACCGGCAGCATCACGCCCAGGATGATGAACATCGCCTGCCGGTGGGACAGGGCGTCCGGCGGCGGGAGTGAGGTGTTCTGTGGCGTGGCGGTATCCATGGCTTTCACCGCCGCCGCGACGGGGTCGTTCGGCGGTGAGGCTTCCCCTGGGCCATGGCCTGCTGCTGTGACATCACCGTGCGCACATCCGGCATTGTCCGTATTTCCGGCATGTGACGCGCTATCCTCCCGGTTCCGGCCAACGCTACCGTGCTGTCGGCATCGTGGCCGCTGCGCCCACCGTGCGGGGCGCGTCGATAGGGGGGCTATAGAGCCTGCACTGCTGCGCCGGCGCAAGCGCATGGCGTGAATGCCGCCCATGCGGTGGTGCGGTCAGTGGCTCGCATTCGCGCCTCCGCGCGCCTATGTGAGGGACGACGTTTGCGAAGCGTCCATCGTCGCGCCTTCAGCCGCCACAGGATCGTCATGCCCGAGACATCTTCAGCCACCGCCGACAATCCGTTGCTGCGGGCCTGGGACGGGCCGTTCGGCATGCCGCCCTTTGCCAGCATTCGCCCGGACCATTTCGAGCCGGCTTTCGCGCTCGCCTTCACGGACCATGAGGCGGAGATCGCGGCCATCGCCGGCCAGGCCGACCCGCCGACCTTCGACAATACCGTGGTGGCGCTGGAGCGCGCCGGCCGCCTGCTGTCGCGGGTGAGCGATGTGTTCTGGATGCTGGTGAGCGCCGATTCGAACGACGCGCTGCTGGCGATCGAGCGCGAGCTTTCGCCGCGTTCCGCCCGGCACTGGAACGCGATCATGACCAACGCCGCCCTGTTCGCGCGGCTCGACGAGTTGATGGTGCGCCGGGCCGAACTCCGCCTGACGCCCGAGCAAGACCGCGTGCTGGAGCGCTACCACACCAGCTTCCGCCGCGCCGGCGCGGGTCTCGACGGGCAGGCCAAGGCAAGGCTGGCGGAGATCACTCAGAAACTCGCCAGCCTCGGCACCCGGTTCAGCCAGAACGTGCTCGCCGACGAGCAGAACTATGCGCTGGTGCTGAACGGCGAGGATGATCTCGCCGGCCTGCCGGATTTCGTCCGCGCCGCCGCGCGTGCCGCCGCGCAGGAACGTGGCGTGGACGGTCATGTCATCATGCTGTCGCGCTCCAGCGTCGAGCCGTTCCTGCAATTCTCCTCCCGGCGCGACCTGCGCGAACAGATCTTCCGCGCCTGGACGGCGCGCGGCGAAGCCGGCGCGACGGACAACCGCGCCATCATTGCCGCGACGGTCGCGCTGCGCGCCGAACGCGCGAAGCTGCTGGGCTATCCGAGCTTCGCGCATTACCGGCTCGACGACGCCATGGCCAAGGCGCCGGACGCCGTGCGCAAGCTGCTGGACACCGTGTGGGAACCGGCGCGCAGCCATGCGATGGCGGATCGCGACGCCTTGCAGGAGATCGTGCAGGCCGAGGGCGGCAACTTCGCCCTCGCGCCATGGGACTGGCGTTATTACGCCGAGAAGCTGCGCAAGAAAGTCTGCGATATCGACGAGGGCAGCATCAAGCCGTATCTGCAACTCGACCGCATCATCGCGGCCGCTTTCGATACCGCGCATCGGCTGTTCGGCCTGAATTTCACGCCACGGCCGGAGGTGCAGGGCTGGCACCCGGAAGTCCGCGCATGGGAAGTAACCGACGCGCAGGGCCGGTTTCGCGGCCTGTTCATGGGCGATTATTTTGCCCGGTCCAACAAGCGCAGCGGCGCCTGGATGACGACGCTGCGCGACCAGCAGAAGCTCGATGGCGAGGACGTGCGGCCGCTGGTCGCCAACATCATGAATTTCTCAAAGGCCGGGGCGGGAGAGCCGGAGCTCTTGAGCTACGACGACGCCCGCACGCTGTTCCACGAATTCGGCCACGGCCTGCACGCGCTGTTGTCGAATGTCACCTATCCGATGATCTCCGGCACCAGCGTCTCGACCGACTTCGTCGAACTGCCGTCCCAGCTCTACGAACACTGGTTCGAGCGGCCGGAGGTGCTGCGCCGCTTCGCCGTGCATTACAAAACCGGCGAGCCGATGCCGGAAGATCTGCTGCAACGGCTGCTGGCGGCGCGCAATTTCAACCAGGGCGCGGCCACGGTGGAATATGTCTCCTCGGCACTGGTCGATCTCGACTTCCATCTGCTCGACAAGGCGGACGGGCTCGACGTGAATGCCTTCGAGGCGCAGTCCCTCGCGCGCATCGGCATGCCGCAGGAACTGGTCATGCGCCACCGCCCGGCGCATTTCGCGCATATCTTCTCCGGCGGCGGCTATGCGGCGGCTTATTACAGCTACATGTGGTCGGAAGTGCTGGACTCGGACGCCTTCAACGCCTTCGAGGAAACCGGCGATATATTCGACCCGGCCACCGCGCGGCGGCTGCACGACAACATCTATTCGGCGGGCGGCTCGCGCGACCCCGATGCGCTCTACACGGCCTATCGCGGCCGGCTGCCGAGCGCGGATGCGCTGCTGCGCAAGCGCGGCTTCGCGCCCCCGGAGATTTCGCCGGCCGCGTGAGCGTGGATCATGCGCTAGCGGCTTGCATGTGCGGCGTGGTCCTCGCACAGTGGTTCCATTCGTCTGAATGGATTTGCGCGATGAATGTTCACACTGCCGGATTGCGCCGCGGCGTCGTTGCCGCCCCTCATCACGCCGCCGTCGCCGCCGGCCGCGAGATCCTCGCCGAAGGCGGCAACGCGCTGGAAGCGATGCTCGCAATGGCCGGTGTCATTGCCGCGGTCTATCCGCATATGAACCATATCGGGGGGGATGGCTTCTGGCTGGTGCGCGAGCCCTCCGGCCGCGTGCGCGCCATCATGGCGGCAGGGCGCGCCGGCGCGAAGGCGACGCCGGCTTTCTATCGCGAGGCCGGGCATTACGAGGTGCCGCAGCGCGGCCCCCTCGCGGCGCTCACCGTGCCGGGCGCCATCGCCGGCTGGATCGCGGCAGCCCGCGCGGCCGAAGCTCTGGGCGGCCGTCTGCCGCTCGACGTGCTGCTCGGTTCGGCGATCGGCCATGCCCGTGATGGCTTCAAAGTCGTGGACGCAATCGCGGAAGCTGCGGCCGGAGCCGACCTGAAAAGTGTGACCGGCTTTGCCGATACCTTCTTCATCGACGGCAAGCCGCCCGAGGAAGGCGCGACCCTGCGCCAGCCGAAACTGGCCGAGACGCTGGCTTATCTCGTCAACGCCGGCCTGCCGGACTTCTACAAGGGCGATGTCGGCCGCGAGATGGCGGCCGATCTGGAGCGGATCGGCAGTCCAGTCACCCGCGCGGATATCGAGCGCTGCGAGGCGACCATCGCCGAGCCGCTCTCCGTGAAGCTCGCATGCGGCACGCTCTACAATACCGGCGCGCCGACGCAGGGGCTGGCCTCGCTGATGATCCTCGCGCTGTTCGAGCGGCTGAAGGTCAGGGAGGCCGA
>DATMEW010000083.1:0-1930 GCA_035556495.1 Xanthobacteraceae bacterium
CCCGGAATGGGCTCAGGCAAATATGCCAGCCGAGCGGCTCAATCACGCCCGGCGCCTGCTCGAACTGGGCGATCAGCTCGAATTTCGCTGTCCCGGCCACCTGAAGCCGAAAAAACCGGAGCAGACCGTCTCGCCGGCAGCCCCCGCGCCGCCGGTTTCCGTATCGGGCGCGCCATCCGCCGGGATACCGGCGCAGGCCACCGGCATTGTGGCGCCGGAAAGGAAGGCCGCCAAGGACGCGGTCCCCTCGGCGGCGCCAAAGGCATCCGCAGACAGCCACCCTTCTCCAGGAACGCAAGCGCCCGCCGCCAAGTCGCCTGTCGTGCAGAAGCCGGCCGCCCAGGCCGCCGCGCCGCTCGTGCCACCACAGGTTGCGCGGCCAGCTCCGCCTCCAGCGACAGCGGCGGAATCGCCGGCCGCTAAGGCCGGATCGAGTACGAGCATAACTCCAGCTTCGCCGGCCCGAACAGGAACTCCTGCTGCTGCTGCGGATACCAAAGCGCTGAACCCGGGCCCGGCAGCTCGCCCGGCCGCGGTTCCTGCAGCTCCGCCCACTGTCGGAACGCAGGCTGTGAGGGCCTTCAAGCCGGCTCCGCCTCCATCAGGGCTCGGCGTTCGGCCGGCTCAGCAACCGGCGGTCTCGCCGGCTACTCCTGCTAAGATCACGCCGCCCGTAACGGCCCCTGCGGCTGTCAAATCGGCCGTCGTCACGCCTCCGCAGGCGCCGGCGAAAGTTGCAAGTCCGTCGAGCCCAGGCAACGCTGTTCCGGCAGTCAACGCCAAGCTACCGCCGGCTGCGGTGGGAACGCCGACTGCCGTGCCCAGTGCAAAGATCGCCCCGCTGCCGAGTACGGCCGCCATCGGGCCGACGCCCGGCACACCGAATCCCGTGGCCGCGCCGGAAGCCGCCCCCGAGCCCGAAAAACCTGCCGCCGAGGCGGTTCCGCGCAAGAAAAGCGCTTGGCGCAAGCCATCGAGCGCCTATGTGTCACCGGGTGAGGTTAGCCCCTTCCTGCTCCCGGGAATGCGTTAACGAGGGGCCATTTCCAGCTCCCCACTAGCACCCGCGGCCCATCTGTTATAGAAGGCCGCGAAGCACCCGAAATGGGCCTTTCACGTACAAAGAGACCGCTATGGCAACCGCACTCCTCGTTCTGCACCTCATGATCGCCTCCGGCCTGGTGGGGGTAGTGCTGTTGCAGCGCTCGGAAGGCGGCGCTCTCGGGATCGGTGGCGGCGGTGGCGGCGGCTTCCTGACCGGTCGCGGCACGGCCAACCTGCTGACCCGCACCACGGCGGCGCTGGCGGCCGCGTTCTTCGTCACCAGCATTCTGCTGACGCTCATTGCCCAGCACGCGGCGCCGACGCGTTCGATCTTCGATAATAATGCGCCGGGCGCGGCTGCTCCGGCCGGCGAGACGGCTCCGGGCACGCCCGCATCGCCTGCTCCGGCGAACGAAGGTGCCCGCGGTGGCATCCTCGACAAGCTGCAGCAGCCGGGTGTTCCCCAGACTCGCTAATCGAAAGACGCGCTAATCGAGCGCGAATGGGTACGGGCTCGGTGGCTACCCTGTTGATGGGTAGCCCATGGGCACCCCTGGCCGCTTTCAGATCCTCCGCCTGCCGATAGACTCGCGAGAGTCGTTTTCGTTCGGCATTGCGGGGGCAGATGCTCAGAATCTCATTGGCGGTAAATGTTGCGCTGGCGGCCTCGTGTGCGGGGCTGCTCGGCGCCTGCGCGGGTGCGGACCTCAATCCGGTTGCGTCGCTGAGCGCATCGAACGCTTTTGCGCCCTCGGGCTACTCCGAAACGAAGGTGAGCGACACCCAGTATCAGGTGAACGCCACCGGCACCGAGGCGACGCCGAAGACGCGCATCGAAAAGATCGCCCGGGCGCGAGCGGCGCAGATCGCCGTCGAGCAGAAAATG
>DATMEW010000084.1:0-13917 GCA_035556495.1 Xanthobacteraceae bacterium
TTCGCCCCGGATCGTCAGGACCGGTCCAGCCGCGGCCAGGGCATCAAACTCACGCCAGAGGGAGGGTAGCTGGCTGTCTGGGCGGACGGCCTTCAGCGTGGCGGCAAGACGCGGATCATGAGTCGGGGTCAGATGCCCGTCGCGTTCCCGCCAGGCGCGGCCGGACCAGAGCCGCCAGTCCTGCGCCGTCAATGCCGGAAACTGGCCGCCGAAAACCCGCTTCAGAATCTCCGCGCCCTCTTCATGGTTGCGGGGTCGGGGCAGATGGCCGACATAGCCCTTGATCCGCATCAGCCCTGCCGCCCCGATCACCGGCCCGATGTCATTGAGGACAGCCCCGGCGATAACCGTCGGCCGGGCTACGGCCAGCATCATCACCAGCAAGCCGCCGCGTGACGACCCGAGAAATACCGCCTTGCCGATGTCCAGCGCCGTCAACGCCGCAATCAGATCGGCGAGTTCCGTCTGCACGGTATAGTTATCCGGGTTGCGGTCATGGTCCGAACGGCCGCGCCCCCGGGAGTCGAGGCCGTAAACCGGGCCGATTCCGTCATGTTTCCCGGCCACCGCCGTTGCGAGCGGGGCAAAGTCATCGACCGTCCGGGTAAGGCCGGGCAGGCAGACGAGCGGCAGTCCGCTCCGATCCTTCCCCCAGATCCGGATATGGAGCCTGAGACCGTCTGGCGCGGTGATGAACCGGCTGTGGCCTCCATCCGCCGACTGCGTGCCGCTGGTGGGCATGTGATCGATCATGGGCGTCTCCGGAACGACAGGCTGCATTCCAGTATGGCACACGCGAAGTCCCGCGCGGATATGCCGCTCAGCCATAGGCATGGCCGGCCCGATCGACGGGCGCGGATTGAAATGCCGACCTGCCGGAATCGGTGCGGCCTGTCTGCGATGGCGTGCTGCCGCCGCGCAAGCGCCGGGGCGAGGTGGTGACGAGGTGGTGGCCATGTCGGAGCCGGGAAGCGGTGCCTGACGTCTCGGTTCACGCGAGCGGGGATATGCCGGGCCGCCGCTGGGCCGACCAGTGCCGAGGGCCGGGTGCGAGCGTAGTGAAAGGAAAGCCGATCGGCTGCCGGCTCCGGCCGGATCAACGCATGGTCCGGAACGAGATATATTCCGGAACGAGATAAGTCGGCGCGGCGGATCGCCCGGCCTCAGGACCGGCCGCCGAACCGCGCATATGAGCGCCGCCGGCCGCAAGCCACTGCCGCAAGTCATCGCCGGCCGGCTTTGCCGTGAAACACCCTGGCGGACGCAACCGGCCCGGGCGGTCCGCGATGCGAAACGGGGTTGCTGTCCCTTCCGTGCCGGACGGATCATCGTCGGTACAGGAGCCGCGATGCGAAGTCGGGTCTCTGTTCCGGCGGAGACCGCATCAGGCAAGGCGGCGTGATCGCGAAGGCGCGGCTTAGCCGGTCCCATGGCGGCTTGGCCCGTCCATTGCGAACTGGCCTGTCCATGGCGGGAAGTGCCCCGCTCGGGCCTGTCCTGCCGGACCGGGCACAGCGTGGCGCCGGTGTCAGTTCGGCGGGTTGCCGCGGCGCAGATCAGCCTCGATGGTCAGGCGGCCGTTGCCGAAGCGCGCCCGATAGACCTGCATGTTCTCCATGATGCGGGCGACGTAGTTGCGGGTCTCCGCAAAGGGGATGCGCTCGACCCAGTCTACGGGATCGACCTTGGGATCGCGCGGGTCGCCATACGCCTCGATCCACCGCTTCACCCGCCCACGGCCGGCGTTGTAGCCGGCGAAGGTCATGATGTAGGAGCCGTTATAGTCCTCCAGCAGGTTGCCGAGTTCGGCCGCGCCCATCTGGACATTGTAGGCGGCATCCTTGCGCAGCCGGTTGAAGTCGTAGCGGGCGCCGGTGCGTCGCGCGATATACTGGCCGGCGGGCGGCGTCACCTGCATCAGGCCGTAAGCCTTGGCCGGCGAGACGACATCCTGCGAAAACATGCTTTCCTGCCGGGCAATGGCATAGACCACGCTGCGCTCGACCGGATTGCCGATGGCCTGGTAGTTCGGAATGCCGTTGGTCGGGAAAGCGTAATTCTCGAAGGCATGCCCGCGGTTCAGCGCGGCGCGCCCGAGCAGCAGGGTCGCGCGGGCGTCGCGATTGCGGTTGGTGATATCCGCGATCAGGGCCAGCGCCGCGATATCCTGGGTGCGGTCCGCAAGGTCGCTGACGAAGGAAATGACATAGCCCCGCTCGCCGATGGCATAGAGCAGCTCGACCGCGCGCACGACTTCGAGCCGGCCGAGGGCGGCGCGCCGTTCGGCGCTGATATGCGGCGGCGGCCGCAGGGCGACGGTCTGATGGCCCAGCTTGGAATGGGCGAGCTGACCGTAATATGTCGTCCCGTGCCGGGCGGCCGTCTGGTAGAACTGGCGGGCCTCGCCCTGCCGGCCGAGCGCTTCCAGCGCCCGGGCCTGCCAATATCCGGCGCGCGACATGGCATGGGGATTCTCGTCGTCGATGCCCTGAAGCCGGCTGAAATGGTTGAGGGCGGCCGCCGGATCGTTGAGGAAGCGCAGGGCGATCCAGCCTGCGGTGAAGTGGTGATCCACCTTGTAGTTGTCGCGGCCTGGCGTCGCCGCGTCGCGGACCACCCGATAGGCCGTCTGCGGGTCGCCCGCGTCGAGCAGGTTCCGCGCGATCAGGCGCCGCTCCACCCACCAGTCGTCGGTGTCGCGAATCTCGGCGGGGTCGCGCGGGGCGGAGATCATCAGGCGCGCCGCCTCGGCGAGCTGGTCCTTGCGCCGGAGCCACTGGATGCGGCTGAAGAGATAGCCTGCATCGCGCCGGGCGGAGGCGGGAACGGCGTCCAGCAGCGCTTCGGCATTGCCGGCGTTGGCGTTCACGGCGATGCGCGCGCGGGCGATGGCCGTGGCGGCCGCGCCGGCGCGGGCGGCCGCACGCAGGGCAGCGTCCCGGTCGTCGGCATAGAGCCGTTCGTCCATGCGGATCTTGTGGTCCGCCGCCGTCAGCATGTTGCCGAAGGCATCGAGGATCTGGTCCTCCAGATCGCGGGGCAGGGCGTCTTCCCGCCAGGTCTGGCGGATATAGGCTGCCGCCGCGCCATGCTGGCCTTCCGCCACCAGTGCCCGCGCCAGGGCCAGCCGGCCCCGGGCGCTCATCGGCGCTGTGCGGGCGAAGAAGCCGCGGACGATGTCCGGCCGGCGGTTCTCGGTCCAGAGCATCGCTTCCGCCCGGCGCCGCAGCATCGCGATGCCCGGCCAGCTCGGGTTGGCGTTGGCGAAGGAAGCGTAGCGGGCGAAGTCCGCGGTGCTGTTGTCGTTGCGCAGGATGATCCATTCGCCCAGCTTGCGGGCGACCGGATCGGTGACGCTGCCGAGAGCGGATTCGGCCTGTGCGATATTTCCACGACCGGCCTGAGCCGCCACCTGCTTGAGCGCGGCGACCTGTCCGGCCGATACCGGGCCCGTCGCGGGCGCGGCCGCCAGCGCGGCGGACGGGGTGGCAGGCAGTTCCGGAGGCAGCGGGACCGCGCTGGCCTCGCGCCGGGCCGCGGACACGCCGGGATTTGCCGCCGGCAGGCTGACGGCAGGCTGCTGGCTCCCGGGCCGCGCCCGAGGTGTCGGCACGGTGCCGGAGGCCGCGGCGGCCACGCCCTGGCCGAGCATTAGCGCGGCGCAGGCGACGGACAGTTTCAGGCTGGCGCTTTTGCGGTTCAACGAGGTCACGATGGCCTGTCCTTGGATTGCGGCCGGCCGCCGGTTGAGCGTGAACTTCAGTTATTGGTTTGATAAGATTGACGAAGCGCTAACCCCTCAGCATGATTTTCGACCGCAACTGCGGCGGAAAGGGGGCCGCTGGTCGTCCAGTTTGGCTCTTTCATCGTCGGGGCCAAATCGATATCACAGGCGGAAGGCTTTCACGCCGGCGGGGCGCAGATCCCGGCCCTGTGTTGTGAAATGCCCATAGATCGCGACAGGACATCCATAAAATGGCGGCCAAGACCACTTTCCGAGGCTCGTTCACGGCGCTCGTCACGCCCTTCCGGGACGGCGAACTGGACGAGAAGGCTTTTCGCGATCTGGTCGAATGGCAGATCGCGGAAGGCATCCATGGTCTGGTGCCTGTGGGGACGACGGGGGAGAGCCCGACGCTGTCCCATGACGAGCACAATCAGGTCGTGACCTGGTGCATCGACCAGGCAAAGGGCCGGGTGCCCGTGATTGCCGGGGCGGGCTCCAATTCCACCCAGGAGGCCATCGAGCTCGCCCAGCATGCGGAGAAGGATGGCGCGGACGCCGTGCTGGTGGTGACGCCCTACTACAACAAGCCGACGCAGGAAGGGCTCTATCAGCATTTCAAGGCGGTCAACGACGCCATCGGCATTCCGCTCATCATCTACAATATTCCCGGCCGTTCGGTCGTCGATATGTCCGTCGCGACCATGGCGCGGCTGTTCGAACTGAAGAATATCGCGGGCGTGAAGGACGCAACGGCCAACGTGCTGCGGACCTCGCAGCAGCGCCTCGCGCTGGGTCCGGATTTCAACCAGCTCTCCGGCGAGGACTCCACCGCGCTCGGCTTCATGGCCCATGGCGGCCATGGCTGCATCTCGGTGACGTCCAACGTCGCACCAAGGCTCTGCGCGGAGTTCCAGAACGCCTGCCTGGCCGGGGATTTCGCCGCCGCCCTGACATTGCAGGACAAGCTGCTGCCGCTGCATACCGACCTGTTCGTCGAGACCAACCCGTCGCCGGCGAAATATGCGCTGTCGCTGCTGGGCAAGTGCAGCGAGGAGGTCCGTCTGCCGATGGTGCCGACCTCCGAGGCGGCGCAGGCGCAGGTGCGCAAGGCGATGGTTCACGCCGGGCTTCTCAACTGAAAATAACATTGTCGCACGCGGCAGTTGACCGCGCCGCGGCGGCAGCTTTCAATTCCCTGCGATTCAGGCGTCACGGCCGGCAGGCGGGCGTGGCCAGAGAGGGGCGTTTCACATGTTGGAAGAATTCAAAAAATTTGCACTCCGCGGCAATGTCATCGATCTCGCGGTCGGCGTCATCATCGGCGCCGCCTTCGGCGCCATCGTCCAGTCGGTCGTTGGCGATCTCATCATGCCGGTGGTCGGCGCGGTTGCCGGCGGGCTGGATTTCTCGAATTACTTCTTGCCGCTGTCCGGCAATGTGACGGCAAGCGCGCTTGAAGAAGCCCGGAAGCAGGGGGCGGTGCTGGCCTATGGCAACTTCCTCACGATTCTTATCAACTTCGCCATCGTGGCCTGGATTCTGTTTCTGCTGATCCGGCTGATGAACCGTCTCATCCGCAAGGAGGCGGAGAAGCCGACCGAGCCGAGCAAGCAGGAGCAGTTGCTGGCGGAAATCCGGGACGTGCTCAAGAGCAACCCGACTGCCGGCCGCTGAGCCGTATTCAAGAACCGAGAACCAGATGTCGGCCGCGAAAGAACCCAAGACCAAGATCGTCGCGGACAACCGCAAGGCTCGCTACAACTACGAGATCGGCGAGACTTTCGAGGCCGGCATCGCGCTCACGGGCAGCGAAGTGAAATCCCTGCGTAGCGGCAAGGCGACCATCGCGGAATCCTATGCGGATGCCCGCGATGGTGGCCTGTGGCTCGTGAATTCACATATTCCCGAATATCTTCAGTCAGGGCCTTATAACAACCATGCGCCGAAGCGGGTGCGGCAGTTGCTGCTGCACCGGCGGCAGATCGACCGGCTGGCGGCTGCCGTCGAGCGCGAGGGCATGACCATCGTTCCGCTGCGGCTCTATTTCAACGAGCGTGGCCGCGCCAAGCTGGAACTCGCCGTTGCCCGCGGCAAGAAGCTGCATGACAAGCGGCAGACCGAACGCAAGCGGTCATGGGACCGGGAGCGCAGCCGCCTGCTGCGGCACGGGTGATTGCCTGTTCCGGTCCCGGCGCAGGTGCGGAGGTGCTCACGCCTCGCGAAAATACCAGTCATCGAAGAATGAAAGCCGCACGTGGTCACGGCGAAAGCCTCGCGTCGAGAGGAGGTTGTAAATCTGCTCACGGGCGGGTGTGTAGTTATGCTCCACGGAAATGATGTTGATGGTGTGAGCCGAAAAGTCAAAGCGACTGAGAATGTCGAGTTCGCTACCTTCCGTGTCGATGCTCATATAGTCGATTTCGTGCGGAGCGTTGGCCTGAGCGAGAAGGTCGTTGAGGGAGATCGTTTCGACTTCATGACGCAAGCCTTCCGCGCGTATCCCTGCATGGGAATCACAAGTCGTGAACGCATCGATGGTGGACAGCGCCGCGTCGGTTGTCGTCTGGTTGAATGTGAGGGTCTGCCCGGACTCCGTGAATACGCATTTCGTCGAAATGAAGCAGGATCGGTTCCGGAACAGGCCGTCGCGCCAGATCGGCGCAGGCTCGGCCACGATGCCGCGCCAGCCGAAGGCTTTTTCAAGCAGGTAGGTGTTGCTAAAATAGAGCCCGTCGCAGGCGCCGAACTCGACGAAATATCCGTTTCTCTTGTTGGCGGTCTTGTGCAGGACCATCAGGTCCTGAAAGAGCTGAGATTTGGATAGGGGAGCCCGCGCCGCGAAGGCGTTCAGCAGGGCGAGATCGCCATCAGTTTCAAAGCCGCCGCGGCTGTGAGGATGTGCTCTCATTTTCTCGCACCAGACCCTGTATTCTTCGATCAAGGCGGCATCGATCATGGGCTTTCCCCGGGGCAGGCTTAACGATCCAGATAGGCGCGGATATCCGCGAACACGGCGCGGAACATCTCCGGCGTCAGCACGCCGGTATTCGTGTTGTAGCGCGAGCAGTGATAGCTGTCGAAAAGCCGGAGATCGCCGTGCTGATGGGCGGCGCCATGGGCGAAGGGCGCCTGCGCTCGGCGGATGGCAAGCGTCGTGCACATCGTGTCATGGGCGATGCGGCCGAGGGCGACGATGGCTTTCAGGTTCGGCATTTCCCCCATGGCCGCCAGCAGGAAGCGGCGGCAGGTCGTGATTTCCGGGCCGGTCGGCTTGTTGGCGGGGGGCACGCAGCGCACGGCGTTGCTGATCCGGGCATCGACGAGTTCGAGCCCGTCGTGAGGGTCCGCGCGGTAGGTGCCGCGGGCGAAGCCGAAGGCCAGCAGCGTCTCGTAGAGCAGCACGCCGGCATAGTCCCCGGTGAAGGGCCGGCCGGTCCGGTTCGCGCCTTGCAGGCCGGGCGCGAGGCCGATGATCAGCAGCCGCGCCGATGTCGGGCCGAAGGACGGGACGGGGGCGTTGAACCAGCCCGGCTCCCGCGCGCGCCATTCGTCCCGAAAATCCTTCAGGCGGGGGCAGAGCGGGCAATCCGGCGAGGGCTCGGACGCTGTCGCGGAAGCCGCGGGGCGCGTGGGAAGCTTGCCCGCGCTGGCTGATGGTCGTGTCGGCATCGCGGCTCGATCAATCGTCGTAATCGTCGTCGTCGTCCGGCCCCGGGCGGGGCGGCGCGCCGCGCTGAAGGAACTGCGGGGTATGCTGGCGCAGGTCCGCCCGTGGTTCCCGTGGCTCTCTTGGCGGCCGCTCGTTCGGGTCCCGGCCGATCCGCGATTGCAGCTCGATGATGTCCACGAACACGTCGGCCTGCCGGCGCAGTTCGTCGGCCACCATGGGCGGCTGGGTCGATACTGTGGAGACCACGGTGACCCGCACGCCGCGCCGCTGCATCGCCGCGACGAGGCTCCGGAAATCGCCGTCGCCGGAGAACAGCACCATGTCGTCGATATGCCCGGCGATCTCCATGGCATCGACAGCCAGTTCGATGTCCATATTGCCTTTCACCTTGCGGCGGCCGGTCTGGTCCACGAATTCCTTGGTCGCCTTGGTCACGACGCTGTAGCCGTTGTAGTCGAGCCAGTCGATCAGCGGGCGGATCGAGGAATATTCCTGATCTTCCACCACGGCGGTATAATAAAACGCCCGCAGCAGGTCGCCTTGCGACTGGAACTCGCGCAGCAACCGCTTGTAGTCGATATCGAAGCCGATCGATTTGGCGGTGGCGTAGAGGTTCGCCCCGTCGATGAACAGCGCGGTCTTGTTGCGGTGGGAACGCATGATCGTTCTCGTCATCAAAACGTTTGTGGGCGAAAAGCCCGAAAAATGACGCCCGGCCGTGATGGGAAGCCACGCCCCGGCTGACCGGGAATAAAGCCTCCGGCCAGATCGAGTTCCCCCGTCCTGTCGGGTTCGAAAAGTAATTCTAAAGTGATATCCCGTGTATCAGAGGGGCAATCCGCCCGTAAAGTGGGCCTGTGGCCGTCATTGCGGCTTGAAATTCGGGGTTTCGGAGCGTATTCAGGGCTCAATCCCTCTTTTCTGTCCCTCAGGAGCAGCGAGCCAATGGCCCGTGTTACCGTAGAAGACTGCATCGACAAGGTGTCCAACCGGTTCGAGCTGGTGTTGCTCGCGGCCCACCGCGCCCGCTCGATTTCTTCCGGCGCGCCCATCACCGTGGATCGCGACAACGACAAGAACCCCGTCGTCGCCCTGCGCGAGATTGCCGACACCACGGTGTCGCCGGGCGACCTGAAGGAAGAACTGGTTCATTCGATCCAGAAATATGTCGAGGTGGACGAGCCGGAGCCCGAGGCGCTGCCGCTGCTCGCCGGCATCGACGGCTCCATCGATTCCGACGACACGGAGATCGTGGCCGAGCGGATGACCGAGGAAGAGCTGCTGAAGGGTCTGGAAGGGCTTGCCCCGCCGGAAGAGCAGCCGGAAGAAGAGGAATAAGCGGGCTTCTGCCGGCTTCCCGTTCTCACAATGCAGACGGCCCGCTGGTGCGGGCCGTTTTCATTTCCGATGCGGCCTCAACATCTTGTCGCCAAACAGGTTCAGCATGATATCGTAATAACGGATGGCCGCTGCTCCGGCGGCCCGGAACGACGATGGCTGAAATTTCGACAGACCTGCCCCGCATGCAGAATCAGGCTCCGAGCCCGATTCCCGTCGATGCGCCGGCGCTCGTGCCGCTGGATGGAACGCCGCAGCCGCGCCCCCAGGGGCCGAGGATGATGCGGCAGTATGAGCTGATCGACCGCGTCCGCCGCTATAATCCCCATGCCAACGAAGCGCTCCTGAACCGGGCCTATGTCTATGCCATGCGGGCCCATGGCGAGCAGAAGCGGGCTTCGGGCGACCCCTATTTCACCCACCCGCTGGAAGTCGCCGCCATCCTCACCGACCTGAAGCTGGACGACGCCACAGTGGCGGCGGCCCTGCTCCATGACACCATCGAGGACACCGAGGCGACGCGGGCGGAGATCGACGAGCTGTTCGGCCCGGATATCGGCCGTCTGGTGGAGGGGCTGACCAAGCTCAAGAAGCTGGACCTGGTGACCAAGGAGGCCAAGCAGGCGGAGAATCTGCGCAAGCTCCTGCTGGCGATCGCCGATGACGTGCGGGTGCTGCTGGTCAAGCTGGCCGACCGGCTGCACAACATGCGCACCCTCGGCCACATGCGCGAGGAATCCCGCAAGCGCACCGCGCAGGAAACCATCGACATCTATGCGCCGCTGGCGGGGCGCATGGGCATGCATGAGATGCGCGAGGAGCTGGAAAGCCTCGCGTTTCAGGAACTGAACCCGGAAGCCTTCCGGGTGATCGCGGACCGGCTGGAGGATCTGGAGCAGCGCAGCCTCGGGCTCGTCGCGGAGATCGAGCAGCAACTCACCCGCAAGCTGGCGGATCGCGGCATCACCGCCGCGGTGTCGGGGCGGCGAAAGCGTGCCTATTCCGTCTGGCGCAAGATGGAGCGGAAGTCGGTCGGCTTCGAGCAGCTATCCGACATTTTCGGCTTTCGTGTCGTCGTCGGCCGGCTGGAGGAATGCTATCAGACCCTGGGCGTGGTCCATACCACCTGGCCGGTGGTGCCGGGCCGCTTCAAGGACTACATCTCCACACCTAAGCAGAACGATTACCGTTCCCTGCATACGACCGTGATCGGCCCGGGCCGCCAGCGCGTCGAATTGCAGATCCGCACCCACGAGATGCACCAGATCGCGGAATACGGTATCGCGGCGCATTCCCTCTACAAGGACGACATCGGCTCTCCGACGGAGATGCTGTCGCGGGAGTCGGGGGCTTATGCGTGGCTGCGGCGCACCATCGAACTGCTGGCGGAGGGGTCCAACTCGGAGGAATTTCTCGAACACACCAAGCTCGAGCTGTTCCACGACCAGGTGTTCTGCTTCACGCCGAAGGGCAAGTTGATCGCGCTGCCGCGCCGGGCGAATGTGATCGATTTCGCCTATGCGGTGCATACCGACATCGGCCACATGGCGGTCGGCTGCAAGATCAACGGCAAGATCGCGCCGCTGGTTTCGGAACTGGCCAATGGCGACGAGGTCGAGGTGCTGACCTCGCGGGCGCAGACGGCGCCGCCGGCTGCCTGGGAGTCGCTGGTGGTCACCGGCAAGGCCCGCGCCGCCATCCGCCGGGCGACGCGCGTGGCAGTCCGCAACCAGTATGCCGGGCTCGGCCGCCGCATCGTCGAGCGGCTGTGCCAGCGCGCCAAGATTTCCTTTTCCGACGAGAAGCTTCAGGGCGCGCTGTCGCGGCTCGCGCGCGCCTCCATCGACGAGGTGTTCTCCGCCGTCGGCCGGGGCGAGATGCGTGCGGCTGACGTCGCGCGGGCGATGTATCCGGACTACAAGGAGGAGCGCCTGGTCTCCGTCGCCAAGACGAGGGCCAAGCCGGAAAGCGGGTGGTTCGGCCTGCGGCGGGCCAAGGCGCTCAAGTTCAAGGTGCCCGACGCGACCTCGCCGGGCGCCATTCCGATCCGCGGCATCAACAGCGAATTGCCGGTGCGTTTCGCGCCGGGTGGCGCTGTGCCCGGAGATCGTATCGTCGGCATCGTCGCGCCCGGAGAGGGGATCACGATCTATCCGATCCATTCCTCCGCGCTGAAAGAATTCGAGGATGAGGCCGAGAACTGGCTGGATGTGCGCTGGGATATCGACGATCACCCCTCCCAGCGCTTTCCGGCGCGGCTCGCCCTCCAGACGGTCAACGAACCGGGATCTCTGGCGCAGGTCGCGCAGGTGATCGCCGAGCATGACGGCAACATCGACAATATCAGCATGAGCCGCCAGGCTCCGGACTTCACCTCGGTCACCATCGATCTTGAAGTCTACGACCTCAAGCATCTCACTTCCATTCTGGCCCAGTTGCGCGCCAAGGGCGTTGTCGCGAAGGCCGAACGGGTTACGGACTGAACCAGCGATCATGAACATCCCGCCGCCGTTGCGCGCCCCGCGCCTGGGCGTGAATATCGACCACGTCGCGACCCTGCGGAATGCCCGCGGCGGGAAACATCCGGATCCCGTCCGTGCAGCGCATGTTGCCGTTGCGGCAGGTGCCGCCGGCATCACCGCGCATCTGCGGGAAGACCGCCGGCATATTCGCGACGACGACATGGCGCGCCTGAAGGCGGAACTGACCGTGCCGCTGAATTTCGAGATGGCCGCGACGCCGGAAATGCTCGGGATCGCGCTCGATGTGATGCCTCATGCAGTGTGCCTGGTGCCGGAAAAGCGCGAGGAACTGACGACGGAAGGCGGCCTCGACGTCGCCGGTCAGCACAACCGGCTGGCATCCGTGGTGGCGCGGCTCGCCGATGCCGGCATCCGCGTATCGCTGTTCATCGCCGCCGATCCCCGGCAGATCGAGGCCGCGGTCCGGCTGTCCGCGCGGGTCATCGAAATCCACACCGGCGCCTGGTGCCACGCGCTGGCGGACGGCCGGGCGGACGAGGCCGCCGCGGAATGGGATCGCATTCGCGCCGGTGCGGCAGAGGCCGCCGCCAGCGGCCTTGAGGTTCATGCCGGCCACGGCCTGACCTACGCGAGCGCCGAGACGATTTCCGCCTTGCCGCAGATCGCCGAACTCAACATCGGCCATTTCCTGATCGGCGAAGCCGTCGAGGCCGGGCTGCCAGCGGCGATCCGCGCCATGCGGCAGGCCATCGCGCGGGGGTGTTCCGCATCGATTCCGCAAAACGGTGTGATGGCATGATCGTCGGCATCGGCTCGGACCTGATCGACATCCGGCGCATCGAGAAGACCATCGCGCGCCATGGCGAGCGCTTCATCGCCCGCGTGTTTACGGATATCGAACGCGCCAAGGCGGAGCGGCGCGAGCGCCGCATCGACACCTATGCGAAACGCTTCGCGGCCAAGGAAGCCTGCGCCAAGGCGCTCGGGACGGGTCTGCGGGCGGGAGTCTTCTGGCGGGACATGGGCGTGGTGAACCTGCCATCCGGGCGGCCGACCATGGAACTGACGGGCGGGGCGCTGGCGCGGCTGCGGGCCATCACGCCGGCCGGTCATGAGGCGCGAATCGACCTCAGCATCACCGATGAATGGCCGCTGGCGCAGGCCTTCGTGGTGATTTCGGCGCAGCCGGCCGGCACGCTGGCGACCGAGGCAAAAGATTGAGGGTTCTCATGCGGTTATCGCCGCTCCCGCCGGACTTTGATTGCACCGGACAGGGGCAGGGGCTACAAGTTCGCGCGTCGATCAACGGGCAGAGGCCATGACGGTGGGAACCGGAAGCAAACGTAAAGAGGGCGGCCTCGCCGAAACGGCGCGGGTCATATTCCACGCGCTGCTGATCGCGCTGGTGATCCGGACTTTCCTGTTCCAGCCGTTCAACATCCCGTCCGGCTCGATGAAGGAGACGCTGCTGGTCGGCGACTATCTCTTCGTTTCCAAATTCTCATACGGCTACAGCTATTATTCGCTGCCGTTCTCGCCGCCGATCTTCACCGGCCGGATCTGGGGTTCGGAGCCCGCGCGCGGCGATGTCGTCGTGTTCCGTCTGCCGAAGGACGACTCCACGGACTATATCAAGCGCGTCATCGGCCTGCCCGGCGACCGCATCCAGATGATCAAGGGCCACCTGCACATCAACGGCCAGCCGATCCAGCGCGAACGCATCGAGGATTTCATCGAGACCGAGGAGACCGCGGTGCCGACCCGCGTGCGGCGCTGGCGCGAGACGCTGCCGAACGGTGTGTCCTATACGACGCTGGATCTTCAGGACGACGCCTTCCTCGACAACACGCAGGAATATCTCGTGCCGGCCGGCCATCTGTTCATGATGGGCGACAACCGCGACAACTCCACCGACAGCCGGGTGCTGAATCAGGTTGGTTATGTGCCGCTCCAGAATGTCATCGGCCGCGCGCAGGTGATCTTCTTCTCCATCGCGGAAGGGGAGCGGGCCTGGCAGGTGTGGCGCTGGCCGTGGTCGGTGCGCTGGGGCCGCCTCCTGTCGATCGTGAGATGAGCCGCCAGCCGACCGGGACGGAGCGCGGGGCCGCTGGCGCGGGCGCCGCCGTGGCTGCGCCATCCGATGTCGCCGGTGGTCAGGAGCCGCGCCGCCGCCGCCGTCCCCTTGCCGCGCTGGAGGAGACCATCGGCTATCGGTTCGCCGATCCTGGCCTGCTGGAGCAGGCGCTGACTCATATTTCCGGCCTTGCCGGCGCGCGCAACCGGGCCGGCAGCTATCAGCGACTGGAGTTTCTGGGCGACCATGTGCTGGGGCTCGTCGTCTCGGACATGCTGTTCCGGGCTTTTCCCCGCGCGGACGAGGGCGAGCTGTCGCGCCGGCTGGCCGATCTCGTGCGCAAGGAGACCTGTGCCGAAGTGGCCCGCACCATCAATCTCGGCGCGTTCATTCGTCTCGGGGCGTCCGAGGCCAATGCCGGCGGCCGCCAGCGTGTCGCGATCCTCGCGGATGTCTGCGAGTCGATGATCGGTGCGGTTTATCTCGATGGCGGCTTTCCTGCCGCTTCGGCGCTGATCCATTCCCTGTGGGAAGCGCGGATGCGCGCGCCGGCAAAGGCGCTCCGCGACCCCAAGACCGTATTGCAGGAATGGGCCCAGGCGCGCAGCCTGCCGACGCCGACCTA
>DATMEW010000085.1:0-24493 GCA_035556495.1 Xanthobacteraceae bacterium
GTCGCGCCCGTGACCAGCGGGTTCTCGCCGTTGGCAGTCTTGAGCACGGCGAGCTTGCCGTCCTTCACCGCGAGCCAGGCCCAGCCGGAGCCGAACTGCGTCACGCCGGCCTGGATGAAGTCCTCCTTGAACTTCTCGACCGAGCCGAGGTCGGAGACGATCTGCTTCTCGATGGCGCCGGGAATCTTGGCGCTGCCGCCATTCGGCTTCATCCAGTTCCAGAAGTGGAGATGGTTGTAATGCTGGCCGGCGTTGTTGAAGAGGCCGGCGTTCTTGCCGTGCGAGCCCTTGACGATCTCTTCCAGCGACTTGCCTTCCCACTCTGTGCCCTTGAGCAGGTTGTTGCCGTTGTCGACATAGGCCTTGTGATGCTTGTCGTGATGAAATTCGAGGGTCTCGCGCGACATGTAAGGCGCGAGCGCGTCATAGCTATAGGGCAGCTCCGGCAGCGAAAAGGACATCGGAATCTCCTGAATTGATTTGGGCCCAAACCTGTGGTCAGCCCGCCAACGGCGAGGGCGGGATTTGGTTCCCCGTCCGTGCGCCACGCTGGCCGTCCGCAATGTTTCAGCAGTCATACATGCCGCAATTGCACGCCGCTTGAAAGAGGCATGGCCGCATTCCGCGGATTGGCGGCGATCCCCTCGCGCGGCCTGCGGCGGCGGCGACAAGCCGGCCGGCTCGGTTAATGTTAAGCAAAAGTTGGAATTGTCATGTTAATGACACCATTTCCGGCAGCGGCCCGTGCGGGCTGCCGCCTTTCGCGCGATCGGATGTGGCGCGTGCGTTGACGTTCAGAACCCGGAGTATGCCGTCATGTCGTTTCTTCTGGTTTTGCTGGGTCTTGTGACAGCGGCGGCCGGCGCGGGCATGATCATCTTTGGAATCCCGATCAACGAATTCGGTCTGGGCAATACGCTGATCATGGCCGGCGTCGTTGCCGTGACGGGCGGCTTCGTCATTCTCGCGCTGGCGGCGGTGGTCAGCCAGGTCGCGCATCTGGGCGAGGACCTCGCCGATCTCGCCATGCGCCGCGTGCCGTCTGCCCCGGTCACGCCATCCGCGCCCGACATGGCGGCGGCTTCGCGTGGGCCGCGCCCGCGTCCCTATGTTCCGCCCGCGCCGTCCGCCGCGCCGGAGGCAGTCGCGGCGGTTGCCGAACCATCCTCCCGTCCGTCCGGGCCCACGGAGGAAGAGGCCAAGAGCGTCGTCTCTGCCGCGGCCATCGACCGCCTGCGCGCCTCGCTGCCGCGCGTCGAGCGCGCGCCGCTTCCGGATGCGCGCCCTGCGAAGCCGTCCGGAGGGGAAGAGGGCGAACCGGCAAGAACAGGGAAGGACGAGGCGGAGGAGACGCCGGCGACCCCGGCCGGCACGCCCGTTTCCGATCCCGCGACCCCCGCTGCCGGCGGCGCCGCTGCTGACGATGTCTCCGTTGCGGCCGGCATGGAGCGGGCGGGAGCGGAGCCCCCCGCCGAGGCGCCAAAGTCCTCGCCCCCGTCGCACCGCCCTGATCCCACCACGGAGCGGCCCGCCGCGCCGGCGCGCACCGCGCAGTCGCGTTTCGATTTTCCGTGGCGCAGCACTCGGCCCCGGGCGGACGATGCGCCGGCCACGCCCGCAGCGCCGCCACCGGCCGCGAAGCCGGCTGCGCCTTCACCCGCGGCCACCGCCGAAACGCCGGCGGCCGCGCCGGCGGTTCTCAAATCGGGCGTCGTGGACGGTATGGCCTATACGCTGTTCACGGATGGTTCGATCGAGGCGAAGCTGCCGGAGGGCACGATGCGCTTCGCGACCATCGCGGAACTGCGGACCTATCTCGAAGGCCAGGACAGCCAGGGGAATGGCGGCGCATCCGCCTGACTGGTGGTGCGAACCGGGCGGCTCCGGTGGCTTTGCGGGCGTGTGTCGGCGGCAAAATGCCGCAGATCCTCGCGCAGGAGGTCGAACATCTGCGCCGGCCGAGGTCCCTTTTCGTAATCATTCAGGTCACGACAGTCCATCTGCGGCGCGATATTCGAGTAATCGGCTTTGCTGCGTGAAGATATTCTTGCAAACCGTGGTGCCGGGCGCATAGAACCGGAACAGCACTATGCTAATATTCCAGTTCGGCAGTTGTTTCATTTGGAGACGGGGAGGCGTCCCGCCGCCGGTCGTCTGATGAAGTTGACGGTCCGGCGCTGAATCCTGATGGAGCCCTGTCCATGACCGATACTGCCAGCCGGGATTTCATCCAGCTCACCGCCTCGATCGTGTCCGCCTATGTCGGCAACAATCCGCTGCCGCCGAGCGAGATTCCGTCATTGATCGATCAGGTCCACGCGGCGTTGACTCGCGTGGCGGGCGGCCGGCCCGGGGAGGTCCCGGCCGAGCCGTTGCGGCCGGCGGTGGCGGTGAAGCGGTCGATCCATCCGGACTATCTCATCTGTCTGGAGGACGGCAAGAAGTTCAAGTCGCTCAAGCGTCATCTGCGGACGCAATATGGCATGACGCCGGAGCAGTATCGCGAGAAGTGGGGCCTTCCCGCCGACTATCCCATGGTGGCGCCCAGTTACGCCGCCGCGCGGTCCCAGCTTGCCAAGAACATGGGGCTGGGCCAGCAGCGCAACCGCCGCAAATAGCTCCCCAGCCTTCCTTGCGGCCGGACCGAGGGACTCATCATCGTCAGGCTTGACATATAGGAATATGGTCGGATTATAAACGACTTTAATCCTATGTGAGGTCGGCCATGGCGCGTCGTGTTCGTCAATCTTCATCCTCCGCGCCCGTGACGCCTTCCACCCCTGCGGCGGCCGGGGACCGGTTCCGGGCCCAGCACGGCGATCTGACGCGCCGCGTTGCGGTCGTGGACGGTGCCGCCGCCGAGGTGCTGATGGACGAGGCGGAGAGCCCGCTGCTCTGGCTCGCGCGGCGCAAGGGAAAAGACGGCCAGCCGATGATCGCGCCCGCCCAGCTCATGGCCGGAGAGCGACTGCGGGCGGACGTGACCCGCGCGCAGATGCTGCCGCGCGTCACCGCCAACTGGAGCATCGCGCTGCCGGCCGGGCAGCGCGGACAGGGAGCGGGCGCGGCGACCGATGCGGCGCTGGCTGCGCAGCAGTCTGTCCGCCGCGCGCTGGCTCAGGTCGGGCCGGAGTTTTCCGGCCTCCTGCTCGATGTGTGCTGCTTTCTCAAGCGGCTTGAGGATATCGAGCGTGAGCGCGGCTGGCCGGTACGGTCCGCCAAGGTAGTACTCCAGCTCGGGCTCGACCGTCTGGCGCGCCATTACGGCTATGACGAGGTCCAGCGCGGCGCGCCAAAGCCGGAGATCGCGGCATGGTCGGCGGATCGGGGATGATATCCGCGCTCGGCGCGCCAGCGCGTTTTCGCGCAAGGCGACCGCCGTCGTGCGTACAAGGCAATGCATCCGGACCGGAGCCGGGAGTCCTGGTTCCGATCCCGTCAAAACCGGCCGCTAGCGCGGGCGCTTGCCCCGCGCGGCGCGTGGCAATTGCATCGGCCAGCGCACGATGTAGTCCTCAAGCTGCTCGACCGGCACGTCCGTTTCGCTGGGGCCGAGCCGCCCGCGCACGGAGACGGCGGCCTGATGGACGGTGTCCGGATCGCCCGACACCAGCGGATGCCACCAGTAGAGGCTGCGGCCCTCCGCCAGCAGGCGATAGCCACAGGTCGGCGGCAGCCACGGAATCTCGCGGACATTGGCGGGCGTGAGCTGCACGCAATCCGGCACCTTCTCTTGCCGGTTCGGATAGTCCGCGCAGCCGCAGGAGGCCGGGTCGAGCAGCGCGCAGGGAACATTGGTGAAATAGATGTCCCCGGTGTCCTCCTCCTCGATCTTGTTGAGGCAGCAGCGCCCGCAGCCGTCGCAGATGCTTTCCCATTCCGCCTGGGTCATCTCCTCCAGCGTCTTGCGCTTCCAGAACGGGACGTCCGGCGCCCCGGTTCGGGCGCTCGCGAGCGTCGTTTCGATGTCGTCCGGGCGGTCGTCGGTGGGCGCGTGCGGGGGCATCCTGGTCCGTTGCCGTTCCGGAGCCTTGCGGCTTGTGCGATCCAAAGCCGGGACTCCACATTTCGTCGTGACGCGCGGCAGGTGCGGCGGCCGCGCCGCGTGCCAGTGTTATGCACCAGTGTGATGCGTTGTCTGGAGGCGTTCTATAGCGCCGCGGGCATGGTGAACACCCCGCCGGCATTCACCGGCACATTCACCGAAGCCTTAATTTCGGCCGTGGCTCGATCAGCAACGGCTCCCGTTCCGCCTGCGCGCCACCGCTGCCACGTTCTCGCCGCCAGTGTGGCGCTTGTGCGATGGTCTGGCGCACCCATGTCATGATAATGTGGCCATGTCATGTGGCCGTCGCCGGCCCATCCTGCCGCGGGCGACCGTGGCGGGATACCGCTGGCGGATGCCGGCCGGTCGGGTCCGCTTGTCTGTCGATCCTCGGGAAACACAGTGTCCGATACACCGCCGCCCCGTAAGCCCCCGCGGTTTCGCCGCCTGCGCCAGCGCCTGCTGGACATCGATTCGCGGATCGATTTCGGCGTGTTCCGGTTCCAGCGGTTCCTGCGCGAGAGCTACGAGCGCTTCTCCGAATTCATGGACCGGTTTCACGTTGCGGGCTGGCGGCGCGTGGCGGTGGAAGGCGTCTCGGAGGCGGCGACGCTGGGCACGGCGGGCGCGGTGCTGATGCTGGCGCTGGCGGTGCCGGCGTTTCAGGAAACCGCGGACGAGGACTGGCTGAAGAAGACCGATCTCGCCGTGACCTTCCTCGACCGTTACGGCGTCGAGGTCGGCAGCCGCGGCATCCGCCAGAACGACTCGATCCCGCTGGAGGAATTTCCCGACCACCTCATCAAGGCGACGCTGGCCACCGAGGACCGCCGCTTCTTCGAGCATTTCGGCATCGATATCGGCGGCACGCTGCGCGCGATGATGACCAACGCCCGCGCCGGCGGCGTGGTGCAGGGCGGCTCGTCCATCACCCAGCAACTCGCCAAGAACCTGTTCCTCTCCAACGAACGCACGCTGGAGCGCAAGGTGCGGGAGGCGTTCCTCGCCGTCTGGCTGGAGACGCGCCTGACCAAGAACGAGATCCTCAAGCTCTATCTCGACCGCGCCTATATGGGCGGCGGCACCTTCGGCGTGGACGCCGCGGCGCAGTTCTATTTCAACAAATCCGCCCGCGACGTGACGCTGGCGGAGGGCGCGATGCTGGCCGGGCTGTTCAAGGCGCCCACCAAATTCGCGCCGCATATCAACCTGCCCGCCGCGCGCGCCCGCGCCAACGTGGTGCTGAACAATCTCGTCGAGGCCGGCTTCATGACGGAGGGGCAGGTGTTCGGCGCGCGGCGCAATCCGGCGCTCGCCATCGACCGCCGCAACGAGCGCTCGCCGAATTATTATCTCGACTGGGCCTTCGACGAGATGAAGCGGCTGGTGGCGGGCCTGCCGAAATCCGTCCACGAGCGCGTATTCGTGGTGCGCACCGCGCTGGACTCCGGCTTGCAGAATGTCGCCGACGAAGCCGTCGAGAATGTGCTGAAGACCCATGGCCGGCAATACAACGTGCGGCAGGCTGCGAGCGTCATCATGGACAACGAGGGCGGCGTGCGCGCCATGGTCGGCGGCCGCGACTATGGCGAGAGCCAGTTCAACCGCGCGACCGACGCGCTGCGCCAGCCGGGGTCTTCCTTCAAGCCCTATGTCTATGCCGCGGCGCTGATGAACGGCTTCAAGCCCACCACCACGGTCGTGGACAGCCCGGTCTGCCTCGGCAACTGGTGCCCGCAGAACTACGGTCGCTCCTTCTCCGGCTCGATGCCGCTGACCGTGGCGCTGCAACGCTCGATCAACGTCATCCCGGTGAAGCTGTCGATCGCGATGGGTAAGGGCACCCCGCGCAAGGGGCGCGACATCATCGTCGCGCTGGCCCGGCAGATGGGCCTGCGCACGCCGCTGGCCGATACGCCCTCGCTGCCGATCGGCGCGGCCGAGGTCACCGTGCTGGACCATACCGCAGGCTATAGCGCGTTCGTCAACGATGGCCTGGCGATGACCCGCCATGCGGTGCTGGAGGTACGCACGCCGGCCGGCGACACCGTGTGGCGCTGGGATCGCGATGGCGCCAAGCCGCGCCGGGTGTTTCCGGAGCAGGTCGCCCGCGACATGAATTTCATGCTGAACAAGGCGGCCGAACAGGGCACCGGCCGCCGCGCCATTCTCGACGGCATCCGCATCGCCGGCAAGACCGGCACCACCAACGATTATCACGATGCCTGGTTCGTCGGTTACACCGGCAACTTCATCGGCGGCGTCTGGTTCGGCAACGACGATTATTCCGCCACCAACCGGATGACCGGCGGCACCCTGCCGGCCATGACCTGGCAGCAGATCATGGCCTATGCCCATCAGGGCGTGGAGATCCGCCATCTCGACGGCATCGACTATGACAAGGATACCCCGCCGCGCCCCGCCGCGGTGGCCAGCGCGAGCGGCGTGGCGGCGGAGCCGCGCCAGCATCCGCCGGTGCTCAGCCGTCGCGGCGCGGATATTCTCGGCCGGATGGAGCGCCTGCTGAACGAGGCCGCGCGCGGCCTCGCGGACGACATGCCGGCGCGCCCGACCACGAAACGCGCGGCGCCGGCGGCGGGGTCTTTCGCCGCTGCGCCCTCCGTGATCCGCCGCTGACCGGTCCGGTCCTTGCGAAAACGGTGTCGCCCGCGCGCGGCATTGAGGGTAGAAGATGCGATGCGCGCTGCGGATGCCTGCGGTCCCCGCCGCGTGGGCATGTCCGCTGATCTGGTCCGCCGATCTGAAACTCCGGGTGGCTTCTTGCGTCTGTTGCTGGGAATGCTGATTGCGCTGACGGTCGCCGCCGTGCTCGGGCTTGGCGCGACCTATCTCAGCGTTTCAGGGCAGCCCCCGTTCGGCACCTTGCAGGTCGGCGCGTGGCAGGCCTGGCCGCGCAGCGGCACGGCGACCATCGATCCCTATGCGCAGGCGGTGCTGATCCGCAGCGGCGCGTTGCCGGTCGGCTCCGGCGACGGCGTTGCTTTCGTCACCCGGCGGACCGATGACGTCGAGCCGCTGAATGCGCGTTGCGAGACCGTGGTGCGCGGCATCACGCCCGCCGCGCGCTACTGGACACTGACGGTCTATGACGAGGCCGGCCGGCTGATGAATCCGCCGGAGCTGCGCCAGGGCTTCACCAGCCAGGAGATTGTGCGCAACGCGGCCGGCGAGTTCGAGATCGTCGTTTCCCCGCGGGCGCGGGCGGGCAACTGGCTGCCGGTCGCCAGGGCCGGGCGCTACATGCTGGTGCTGCGTCTTTACGATACACCGATCGGCATCACGACGCCGTCGGGACCCGGCACGCCGATGCCGGCCGTGATCCAGCGGGGATGTCCGGCATGATCCGCTGGCTGCTGTGGCTGCTGTTCGGCATTGCGCTCGGCGGGGTGGTGCATCTCGTCACGGTGCTGGCGCTGCCGCGTTTCGCCGAGCAGAGCGCCTATGCCCGGCTCGTGCCGGTGTCACCGGTCAATGCCATGGTCCAACTGCCGGCCCCGGCGGCGGACAGCACGCTGCTGCCGTTGATGGACCCGGCCTTTGCCGAATCCGTCTGCCGCTACGATCTTGGCGAAGGGCCTTTGAAATTCGTCGTGCCGGTCACGCAGGCCTATACCTCGCTGTCCTTCTATACGCGCGAGGGCGTCGCCTATTACGCGATCAACGACCGCGCCGCCGGCCGCAGGATCATCGAGCTGGACCTGATGACCGCCGACCAGCGCGCGGAGCTGCCCGAGAATGATGAGATGACGGCGGCCGACCGGCTGATCGTGGAATCCCCCGGCGAGACCGGGCTGGTGCTGGTGCGGGCGCTGGCGCCCGAGCCGGGCTTCATGCCGATGGTGCGGGAGACGCTGGCCAAGGCGCGCTGCGAAGCCAGTCCGCCGGCGCAGGACAAGAACGGCTGATTGAGCGCGCGTTATTTCGAGATGATGAAGCCGCCATTTGCCGCCGGACCGGGGCCGGTGTCACCGCCGGGGACATTGCCGCTGCGCGGAAAGAAACCGCGCCCGGCGACGGCCGGCGCGAGGCCGGGACAATAGCCCATCCGCGTCGCTAGCAGCGTCAGCGATTGCTCAGCCTGCACGGCGGCCGTCATCGGCGTCGCGATCACGAGGCGTTCGAGAGCGTAACGATAGGAGGTCAGGCGGCTGTTGGCGGAGGCGCAGACCCAGTCCACCGTCAGGGCGTTCTCGTTGACGCGCGCCTGCGCATTGGCGGCTTCGCCGGCGGTCACATGCGCGATCATGTTCAGGGCCGCGCCGCGCTTGCCGTCCATGTCGGCGACGCGCCGCGCGGTGGCGAAGAACAGATCGAGCCGTACGACATCGTTGCGGGCGTCGTCGTTCAGCCGGGCGTAGCGGGAGGCGGGGGACGCATGCGGCTCGCCGGTCAGCCGCCGCCAGTAGAGCCCCGCATCCCATAGGCCCTCGGACGGCACCATGCGCGCCCGGCCGCGCTCCGCCAGCACGGCCAGCCATTTCGGATGGCCATAGGGTGGCGCGATCAGCGGATAGGCGAGGTCGCGCAACTCGCGTTCGTCGTCGGTCAGTTCGAAGCGGGAGGCGGGAAGCCCGGCATTGGCCGCGGCCTGCGCGCCGATCCAGTCATGGGGCCGCTCGCCCATCCAGAACCGCTTCGGCCGTCCGAAATCGCCGGTCTGCGCCGGCGCGATGCTGGAAATCACGATGCCGGAAACGAGGATGCAGAGAGCGGCAGGGCCGGCGCGGCGCAGCGATGGCGTCGGGCGGCGGCGTTGCGTGCGGGCGGCGGGGGCGGGCGGGGCGGACATCGTCCGCCGTCAGGACGTGCGGCGGCGGCGACGGCGGCCGGTGGCGACCGGAGGGGATTCGTGGTCATCCTCCGCGGCGCTGTCGTGTCGCTCGATGCGGATCACCGGCAGAATGACGACCGTGGCGCTCGCCTGCGCGTCGGGCGATGCCTCGCGGATCGTGTCTCTGCGGCGGACAGGGAAAGTGATGACGGTTCCCATGGTCGTTCTCCGGCGCTGGTTTCCGGTTCCTCCGCCGGCAAATCACGCGGGTCATTCACGTCTCTCCAGATCATTTGGAGAGGGGATGGTTAACACCTCGTTACCAAGGAGCGTTGCCCCGCCGTCCGTCCCGCGGCCAGCGTGCTTAACGGCATGCTAACGCAACGGCGCTAATTTGACGGAATGAAGCCGCTTGCCACGCCCTTTCTCGATCCGGAGACCGTGCCCGATCTTCAGGGCCTGTTCGATCTTGCGCGCACCACCGGTCTCGATTTCCGGCCGACGCTGCTGCGCGTGGTCACGGACCTGTTCGTGGAGCGGCGGATCTACTCGGTCGATGCAGCCCGCCGCTACATCCTGCTGACGATGGAACTGCTCGACACCGCCAATCTGGAGACCAAGAAGATCGTGGCCGGCAAGCTGGCCGGCGATCGCCTTGCGCCTCATCAGATCGTGCTGCGGCTCGCGCGCGACAACATCGCGGTCGCGGAGCCGGTGCTGCGCCAGTCGCCGCTTCTGACCACTTCCGAACTCGACGAGATCGCGCGGACCTGCGGGCCGGACCATGCCGCCATCGTGGCGGACATCAAGGCGGCGCGGGCCGACGCCGCCGGAGCGCTGGCGCGCAGCTTCGCGCCGGCCGCCACGGAGCAGGGGCCGGTGCTTTCGTCGTCCGTCGCCGCCGCGCCGTCCCGCGAGAAGCCGCGCGCCCGGCGTGAGCGTCAGGCACCGCCGCAGTGGCGTGAACTCAGCGAGCTGTTCTTTCTCGCCGGCAGCGAGGAGCGCCGGCTGATCCTCATGAATCTCGACGTGATGCCGCCGGCCGCGCCGCTGGCGGCGGAAGCGCCGCGCATCATGCAGCGCATGGAGACGGCGGCGCTGCGCGGACAGGCCGATGCCTTCGTGCGCGCGCTGGAGGATGCCTTTCGTATTTCCGCGCGGCAGGCACGGCGGATCGCCTCCGACGCTTCCGGCGAGCCGCTGGTGGTCGTGGCGCGCGCCCTCGGCATGAGCCTGCCGACGCTGGAGCGGATACTGCTCACCCTGAACCCGGCCATCGGCCACTCGGTGACGCGCGTTTATGCGCTGGCGGATCTCTATCGCGACATCAGCCCGGAAGCCGCGCGGCTAATGGTGGACATCTGGTATCGCGCCGACCCGCGGCCCCAGCGCGGCGCGCGGCATATCCCGGTTCTTGCGCCGGATGCGGGCACCGGCTTCGATACGCGCACAGCCGGTGCGGCGCGTCCCGCTACAACGGCGCGTCCGGCGGCGGCCCCGCTGCGCCGCCTTGTTACCGAGCCGGAAGCCGCCATCCGCCTGCGCTGAGCCGGCCTGTTTCCTTAATCTTTTCCCAAAACCGGTTCCCACTCCCGGATCAAGTCCGGGGGCAGGCATTTCCGGGATCATGCGCTAGCTCACCACCTCGTCGAGGAAGCTGCGGCCGGCTTTGTCCTCGACCTCGACGATCCAGATATCCGGATCGAATTTCAGCTCTTTCGCCAGCCGCTCCTCGGCCTTATAGGCCGGGGCGGGCTGCTGCTTGAGCATCGCCGCGAAGGCGCGGTCCGTGTCGTCATCCTTCAACTCCGTCTGCGGGGCGGGGCCGTAGAGGTCCGCCGTGCCGTCGAGCCGGTCGATCTTGATGAAGATCGCGCCGGCTTCCTCCGCGCCGCGCCGGCGCAGGACGGCGAAGGCGCCGCCGCTCTGGCAGCGCCGCAGATAGGCCGAGACCCAGATCGCGGATTTCAGACGCATGAGGGACCTGTCGGTGCTGCGCGATCAGAGGCGGCGCGATCCGCCTCCGTCAAGCGCGCCTATCAGGCGAGGCGGGCGGGGATCATGCGCCGAGGGTGGCGGCGTTCGGAGCCGGCGCGCCGTGTTCACTCCAGCGGTCGGCCGATGATCATCGCAAGTTCGCGCATCAGCGCATCCGTCACCTGACCGGTGACCGGCATGTTGCGCTCACGCTCGAACTTCTCGATGGCCGCCGTGGTGTCCCCATCCACTTGCCCGCTCGGCTTGATCTGGCCGTAGCCCCAGTCGGTCAGCGCCCGCTGCACGGCGACGACCCGCGTGGAAGGAGACGCGCCGCCGGCCGGCGCTTCCGCGCGCGCGCCGCGGCCGTCCGTACGGGCCGCGGGGCGGGGCGTGGCGGCTCCGTTCGCGGCTTTGGCACTGGGGATGCCGCGGCTCGGCCGCATCAGGTTGGACCGCGCGATGGCCGCGAGCAGCATCTCGTTCGGCTCGGCGGCGGGCTTGAGCCCGGCCACGCGCTCGAAATCGCGAATCGCGGCCTCCGTCTTGGGGCCGTACTGGCCGTCCACGAGATCCTCGAAGAAGCCGCGCTGGCCGAGTTCGCGCTGGATATTGGCGATCAGGTCGGGCCGATACCGTGTGGCGGCCGGCTTCGCCGTTTCCGCCGGTGCGGCCGCCGGCTCGGCCGGACGCGGGCGCGGCAGCAGCGCGGCGATGGCGCCGGTCTGTTCGGCGGAAGCGGCCGGCAGGCTGGCGGCGGGGTGCGGGGCGCTCGTGCCAGTAGTCGTGCCTGCGGTGGTCCCTGCCTGCGGCGGCGTGATGCGCTCCACCGTCACGACCTTTTCGGCCGGCACCTCCTGCGCGGGCACGACCGTGCTGAACAGCGGGGCGGGGTGGCGGCCCGTCTGGAGGAACAGCGCATTGACCATGATGGCCAGCGCGCCGACTACGGCGACGCCGAGCACGACCATGTCCCTGGTCGGCCAGCCGAGCGCGGCCAGCGCGCCGCGCAGCCGGCCGCCGCCGCGGGCGGGCGTGTCGTCCATCCAGTCATCATCGTCCGCCGTGACAGCGGCAGTCCTTCTCCGCGACATGATCTCAGGCACTCTTCTTCAGTTTGCGGTCGGTCTCGTGCGGGCGCTCGGCGCCGCGCACGGACAAGGGAAACAGCGCCATGCCGCCGCGCGCGCCATGGTGCTGGCGCTGACAGTCGAGCGGCAGGCGGATCGTGACCCGCGTGCCTTCGCCCATGCGGCTACGGATCTCGACCTCGCCGCCGTGAAGGCCGACCAGCCCTTTCACGATGGAAAGGCCGAGGCCGGTGCCGTCGTGGCGGCGATCATAGGACGAGCGCGCCTGGAAGAACGGTTCGCCGATGCGCTGGAGGTCGTTCTCGCCGATGCCGATGCCGGTGTCGGCGACGGTGAGGACGAAGCGGCCGGCCTCGACGCCGGCCCGCACCGACACGCGCCCGCCGCGATCGGAGAACTTGATGGCGTTGGAGACGAGATTGAACATGATCTGGTTCAGCGAGCGCTTGTCGGCGACGATCTGCGGCATGTCCGCCGGCACGCCGATATCGAGTTCGATGCCGTGGTCGCGCGCCTTGAGCGCGAGGATGTCGCAGCAGCTCTCCACCACCGCGCCGGGGGTGAAGAGCTCCGGCGTGATCTCGAAGGAGCCGCTCTCCATCTTGGACATATCGAGGATGTCGTTCACGACCGACAGCAGGTGATGACCCGACTCGTTGATGAGATGGGCGTATTCGCGGCGCTTGCGGGCATCGAGCCGCATCGCGTCTTCCTGCGTCAGCATGTCCGAGAAGCCGATGATGGCGTTCAGCGGCGTGCGCAGTTCGTGGCTCATGGTGGCGAGGAAGCGGCTCTTGGCGGCGTCGGCCCGTTCGGCTTCCGCGCGGGCGGATTCGAGCGCCGATTCCTGGCCCTTGCGCTCGGAGATATCGCGGGTCACTGCGACGACCTCGGTGTCTTCGCTGGCGGCGACCCCGTCCACGGGCCGGCAGCGCATCTCCACCCAGACGAACTGGCCGCCGAACGGCGCGGCGTCCGCGTTGCGCCGCACCCGGAATTCCACGGAACGTGGCTCGCCATGGGCGGCGGCGTCGCCCAGCGCGGTCAGATAGGCGGGACGATCCGCGATATGGACATGGTCGAACAGGCCGTGCCCCAGCAGCGCGCGGGGACCCGCGCCGAACAGGGATTCGGCGGCCGGCGAGGCGAACAGCACCGCGCCGTTGCGGCCGTGGCGGGTGATCACGTCCGTCATGTTGCGGGCGAGCAGGCGATAGCGCTCCTCTTCGGCGGCATGCAGGTTTTCGCTGTCCCGGCTCCGGGCGGTCGCGCCCAGCGCGAGGCTGCCCGCGTAAAGCATCGCGGCGAGGCCGGCTAGCGCTCCGAGCGGGCCGGGGGTGGCGGAAGCGGCGAGCCCGCCCAGCGTCGCGGCGAGCAGCACTGCGGCCCCGGCCAGCACCAGCGCGCAGGCGGCCGTGGCGGCGCGGCGCGAGCCGGACAGTGCCGCCTCCAGCGGCACGAAGGCGAGCCACAGCGCCGCGAAGGAGAACAGGCCGCCGGTGGCCAGCGCCAGCAGGACGATCATCAGGGTGAGGGCCAGGGAGGACAGCAGCAGCGCGCTGTCGTAGCGGCCGGTATGCGAGAGGAAGCCGGCGACCGCGAGCGGCACGAGCATCGCGGCGAAGACTGCGAGTTCCGCGCCGCCCGGCGCGCCGCGCAGTGCGACATAGACGGGCAGGCAGGCGAATGCGAATGCGCCGGCGAACAGGCGCGGCGCGATGAAGGCACGATGCTTCGCAGCGGCGCGCGCGTCCTGCTGCGCCGTGTGATGGACAAGTCCATCGATGAAATTGCGTATCGGCGCGAGCAGACTGGCCAACCCGTGTCCGCGTCCAGATTATGCGGACGCGCCTCCTTGCTTGATGGCGTGATGCTCTCAGAGGGGGCTTAAGCGAACGCTAAGGCGCAGCCTCCGCGTCACGTCGCCGACATGGGATTTCCCCGCTAAATCCGCATATTCGCGATGATTTGCCGACGATGGTGAATGGACCTTTTCCCATGATGGTGAACGGTCCTTTGCCGGCGATGGTGAATGCTTCGTTGCGTCGTCATGCGCAGCTTTCTCATGGCGACGAGGAACCTGCGGCCGTTCGGGGCGTTGCGCGAAAGCCGTTCAACTTTGACGAAAACAAGATGGTTTCCGCTTCGTTGAAAAACTCCGCCGCATTTATCGCGAAACTGGCGAAAAATGCGCGGCCGCGGCGAACCGCGCTTTCAGCCGCATCGGCTAGCGTCATCTGCAACAGGGCATCGTGTCGTGACGCGATGCGTGCGGCTCGAAGGCAAGAACTTCGAAAGTCCAGATTCGAAAGTCAGGGTGATGCGTTTTCTTCTGCGAATGGCGTTCTGGCTCGGTGTCGTGCTGGTGCTGCTGCCGAGCTTCAGCGGCGAGGCGACCCATAAGACAGAGACCAACACCAACACGGCCGGCATCAGTGCGTTCGATGCGGTGATGTTCGCGGGCGCTGCCGCGTCCGACATGCGCCAATTCTGCGAGCGCCGTCCGGAAGCCTGCGAGGTCGGCTCGCAGGTCGCCGTCGCGCTCGGTCATCGCGCCCAGGCCGGCGCGAAGATTCTCTATGAGTTCATCTCCGAGCAGATGGCGCAGCCCGGCACGGACGAGAGCGCGGGCGGGGAGCGCGTGGCTGCCGTCGCCGCGAAGGCCGCCCCGGTGGCTGAATCGCAGAACACCCTGTCGGCATCCGACCTCGAATCCGCCTGGCGCGGCCCGGTCCGCCCCGCCGGCGAGAGCCGCAGCGCCCGAGGGGCCTGATTGGCGCCTGAAGCCGCCCGCTTTCCCGCATGGTCAAGCCGCCCCGCCGCCCCTATATACGGACGGCGGCAGCGAGCTTGCCTCGCCCGCATTGTTGCATGGAACCTGCGGCACCGGAGCCGACACGACGTGACGCCCATCGACGAGATCATCGACAATTTCGCGCTGCTCGACGAGTGGGACGACCGCTATCGCTATGTCATCGAGCTGGGCCGCGAATTGCAGCCGCTGCCCGAGGCCGAGCGGACGGAGGCCAACAAGGTGCGCGGCTGCACCAGCCAGGTCTGGCTCGCGACTCATGTGGAGCGGACGCCGGACGGCACCGTGCTGTCCTTCGTCGGCGACAGCGACGCCCATATCGTGCGCGGGCTCGTCGCGATCCTGCTGTCGTATTATTCCGGGCAGCCGGCCGCCGATATTCTCGGGAAGGACGCGCTGGCGCTGTTCGCGCAGCTCGGCCTCGGCGCGCATCTGACGCCGCAGCGCTCGAACGGCTTCCGCGCCATGGTCGAGCGCATCCGCGCCGATGCGCAGGCCGCCGTCGCGACGGCCTGACGACCGGCAGCTTCAGTAGTGGATCACGCCCGGCTGGCCGCCGCCGGCGGCGATGGACTCGCCGTTGATGCTGACGGCTTTCGGCGAGGCGAGGAAACACACGAGATAACCGATCTCCTGCGCCGTCATCATCCGGCGCGAGAGATTGGCGGACATGCGCCGCTCGATCTCGGCTGCCGGCAGGTTCTGCTCGCGGGCGCGGCGCGTGACTGTGTCCGCCGTCTTCTCCGTCACGGTGTTGCCGGGATGGACGCAGACCACCGAGATGCCGTGCGGGCTCAGCTCCTCCGCCAGATTCTTGGTCAGCGCCGAGACGCCGATGTTGCGGATCGAGCCGATGATGGTGCCGGTCTGGCGCGCGGCCATGCCGCTGATGTTGACGATGCGGCCGCCGCCGGCTTTCGCCATGACGGGCGCGGCCTCGCGCGCGGTGCGGGCATAGCCCATCACCTTGATGTTGACGTCCGCCCATAGCGCCTCGCCGGTGAGGTCCGCGAGTTTCGGCGGCGGCCCGCCGGCGCTGCCGGGCATGGCTGCGCAGTTCACCAGAATATCGATGCGGCCGAATCGCGCCGCCACCGCGCGGGTCATGGCGGCGACGGAGGCGTCGTCGCCGGTGTCGGCCGTGAAGCCTTCCACGCGCCGGCCGGTTTCGCCGGCGAGTTCCGCGGCGGCCGCATCCAGCGCCGCGCGGTCGCGGGCGACCAGCGCCACATCCGCGCCCTCGCGCGCCAGTTCCAGCGCGATCGCCTTGCCGATGCCGCGGCTGCCGCCGGTGACGATGGCGAGCTTGCCGCCGATCCCGAGATCCATGGTCGCTTTTTCTCCCGTTTCCCCAAGTTGCGCATAGACGAAAGGCGCGCGGGGCGATTGTCAAATCGGCGGGTGCCGGTCATGGTGGGCCGGTCCGCGCCATTCCGCCCGGACGGAAGCCAGAAATCCCCGCCGATGCCGCAGCCGTCCTCTCCCGACGATCCGCATGCGCGCCCGCTCGACCATGCGGGCAAGCGGGCGATCGTGTTCGGCGTGCTGCTGCCGATGTTCGTCGGCGCGCTGGACATGACCATCGTGGCGACGGCGCTGCCGGCCATCGCGCTCGCGTTCAACGATTATGCCAACGTGTCGTGGATCGTCACGGTCTATCTGCTGACCGCGACGGTGGTGACGCCGCTCTATGGCAAGCTGTCGGACATCTACGGCCGCCGGCCGATGATGCTGATCGCGCTTAGCATCTATCTGGTCGGCTCGCTGGTCTGCGCGCTGGCGCCGGCCATGTGGGTGCTCATTCTCGGCCGCGTCATTCTCGGCTTCGGCAGCGGCGGGCTGATCCCCTTGTCCCAGACCATCATCGGCGAGGTGACGACGCCGATGGAGCGCCCGCGTTACCAGACCTATACGGCAACCATGTTCATGGTCGCGACGCTGATCGGCCCGGCGCTCGGCGGCGTGCTGTCCGAATATATCCACTGGTCGGCGATATTCTGGATCAACCTGCCGCTGGGCCTGCTGACCATCGCTGTCAGTCTTCGCGTCATGCGCCGGCTGCCGCAGCGCGGGCGGCCGCATCGCCTCGATATTCCCGGCGCGGTGCTGATGGTCGGCGCGGGGCTGACGCTGATGCTCGCGCTGACCTGGGGCGGGCGCTATTTTCCGTGGTTGTCGTGGCAGATCCTCGGGCTTGCCGCGCTGTCCGCGGCGCTGTGGGCGGCCTTCGCCCGTCATGCCACCCGCGCGGCTGAGCCCTTCGTGCCGCTCTCGGTGCTGGGCAACCGCACGGTGCGCAGCGCGACCACCTGCGGCTTCTTCGCGGTGGGCTGCACGACCGGCCTCACCATCATGATCCCGCTCTATCTGCAAATGTCGCAGGGGCTGTCGGGCTCCGCGTCCAGCGTGGCGGTGATGGTCTATCAGGCCGGGACGACGGCGGGCTCGATGATCTCCATGCAGCTCATCACGCGGGTGCGGCGCTATCGGCGTGTGCCGCTGGCCGCCGCCATGCTCTCGCTGATGGCGCTGGCGGTGCTGGTGGCCGTGCCGGTGGGGCTTCCGGACATGACTTTTCTGGTGCTGGTCGGGTGTATCGGCCTCGGACTGGGCCCGATGTTTCCGCTCACCATCATTTCCATCCAGAACGTCATCACGCCGCGCGAAATGGGCGTCGCCACCGGGGTCATGGGCTTTTTCCGCTCGCTCGGCGGAACATTCGTGGTCGCGGTATTCGGTGCGATCCTGCTCGGCGGCACGAATTACGTCGCGCCGGCGCCGGGCAGCGTCGATCCGCAAGTGTTCCGCCTGATGTTCGGCGCCGCCTTCATGGCCGTGTTCCTCGGCACGGTGATGCTCTATGGCATCGAGGAGCGTCCATGGCGTGGCCCCGAAGAAGCCACGCCATAGCTGGTGAGAGCCTTGCGCGGGCCGGACCCGGCCGCGCCATAGCTGGATTTTTTGTTCGGCAAGGGTTGCGGCCGTGCCCGTGTGGACGGCATAAACTGAAATGCCCTGTCGAAGCATAAGCGCGCGATGCGGCTCCGAAGGGATTTTGCCGATGGACCGTCTCATCGCCGGCTACCGCAGCTTCAGGCGCGACATCTGGCCTGATGCGCGGAAGCGCTATGAGACGCTGGCGCGAGGCCAGAGCCCGGAAACGCTGGTGATCGCCTGTTCCGACTCCCGCGTCGATCCGGCGACGGTATTCGGCGCGAGACCGGGCGAGTTGTTCGTGGTGCGCAACGTGGCGGGGCTGGTCCCGCCCTATGAACCCGACCGTTACCATCACGGCACCAGCGCGGCGCTGGAATACGGCGTGCGCGTGCTCAAGGTCCCGCGCATCGTCGTGCTCGGCCATGCGCAATGCGGCGGCGTGCGGGCCATGGTGGAGGGCGTGCCGCCCGAAGCGCAGGACTTCGTCGGGCCGTGGCTGGAGATCGCGCGTCCCGCGCTCAACGGGCCGGGGCCGGCGCAAGGTGCGAACCGCCTGGCCCATTACGAAACCGAGGTGGTGCGGCTCACCCTCGGTAATCTCATGAGCTTTCCCTGGATCGCCGAAGCCGTGGCCGAGGGCCGCCTCGGCCTTCACGGCTTCAGCTTCGATATTCATACCGGTGTATTGTCCCGGCTCGGGCAGGAGGGGCTCGAGCCCGTGACGTGAAGCCCGGCCCGCCGGTGGGCACGGTCTTCGGAGTCGCTTTCAGAAGCTGTGTTCGCGCGGCGTCCTGCGCGGGCAAGCCGCAGGCTCGCGCGCTGCGACTTCCGCTCGCATATTCCAAAAGTTGTGCTAGCCTCGCCTCATAAAAATGAGGGAGGAAGCAAGAATGTCTATCGTCACCCGACGCGGCTTCGTCGCGGGCACGTCAGCCATTGCCGCATCGGCCGCCATGGCCGGAGGCAGCGCGCTGGCCCAGAGCTATCCGACCGAGGATATCCATTTTATCTGCGCCTTTGCGCCGGGCAGCGGGGCGGATGTGCTGGTGCGGTATTTCGCGGCGAAAGTGGCGCCGCTGACCGGCCGCAACGTCATCGTCGAGAACAAGGCCGGCGCCGCCGGACAGATGGCGCTCGAACACGTCGCGCGATCGAAGCCGGATGGCCACACCATCTTCGTCCATGCCGGCTCCAGCGCCTCGTCCAGCATGCATCTGTTCCGTAAGCCTTCGGTCGATGTCCTCAAGCAGATCCGCATCGCTGCGACGATCAACCAGCAGCCTTACATGATCGTGGTGGACAATGCTTCGCCGCACAAGACGCTGGCCGATCTCACCAAGGCCCTGAAGGCCAAGGGCGTGAAGGCGAGCTATGGCGTCGCCAATCCGATGTCGCAGATCATGAGCGAACTTTACAAGGTCCGGATCGACGCTCCGACCATCCAGGTGCTTTACAAGAACTCCATGGACATGATGAACGATCTGACCAGCGGCTCGCTGGAGTTCGGCTCGATCGATCCTGTGCTGGCGCTGGCGCAGCAGCGGGCCGGGCGCCTGCGTATCCTTGGCATCTCGTCGGACAAGCGGATGTCCGCGACCGGCGACCTGCCGACTATGACCGAGCAGGGCGTGCCGATGGACGTCACCGGATGGTGGGCGGCGATGGTGCCGGCCGGCACGCCGCAGCAGGCGATGGACCAGATCAACAAATGGTTCGTGGCCGTGGTCTCGTCACCGGAGACGAAGACGTTCCTCAACAATTCCGGGGGCGATCCCTACATCGTCTCGCCGAAGGATGCGCAGGAGCGGCTGCGGCAAGAGATCGACCAGTATGGCGAATGGTTCAAGATCGCCAAGATCCAGCAGATGGGATGACGACATCCGGAGCCGGCCTTGCGCCGGCTCCATTGTTTTCCGGCGGTTAGCTGGCGGTTGTTTTGACGGTCGGCCGGGCCCCGCGGGATTCGGAGCGTTGCGGACCGGCATGACCGATGGCGGAACGTCTGCCAAACAGGACGTTCACCAAACAGGGCGTCTGTCAGAGACAATACCGCCGGCGTGCCAGCGAGTTGTGACGACAAATTGCAGCGCCAGGTGCACTGGCAAGGCGCGGCGATAAAGGGAGGATGGAAGATGATCTCACGCCGTCAGCTTGGTCTTGGTTTCGGCGCTGCGGGCGCTGTTATCGCGATGCCCCGCGTGCTGCGCGCGCAAGCCTATCCGAGCCAGGACATCTCCTTCATCTGCGCCTTCGCGCCGGGCAGCGGCGCGGATGTGCTGGTGCGCTATTTCGCGGCCAAGATTGGGCCGCTGGCCGGCCGCAACATCATCGTCGAGAACAAGGTCGGCGCGGCGGGCCGCATGGCGCTCGAACATCTCGCGCGGGCCAAGCCGGACGGCCATACGATCTTCGTCCATGCGGCTTCCGGCGCGGCGGCCAGCATGCATCTCGTCAAGCGTCCGGTCGTGGATGTGCCGAAACAGATCCGTGTTGCCGCCACCATCAATGAGCAGGCTTATGTGATCGTGGTGGATGGCGCTTCGCCGCACAAATCCTTCAACGATCTGACGGCGGCGCTGAAGGCCAAGGGCGACAAGGCGAGCTATGGCGCAGCCAACCAGAGCGCGCAGATCATGAGCGAGATCTACAAGCTCAAGATCGGCGCGCCGACGGTACAGGTGCTTTACAAGAACTCGAAAGACATGATGAACGACCTCGCCAACGGCCAGCTCGAATTCGGCGCCATCGATCCGGTGCTGGCGCTGGCCCAGCAGCGGGCCGGGCGGCTGCGCATCCTCGCCATTTCCTCTTCGCAACGCATGAAGGCGATGGGCGATCTGCCGACCATGGCCGAGCATGGCGTGCCGGTGAACATCACCGGCTGGTGGGCGGCGATGGTGTCGGCGGAAACGCCGCAGCCGGTGCGGGACCAGATCAACAAGTGGTTCGTCGCCGTCGTCTCGTCGCCGGAGGCCGCCGAATTCCTCACCAACGCCGGCGGCGATCCGCTGATCATGTCGCAGGCGGATGCGCAGGCGCGCCTGGTGCGGGAGATCGACGACTGGGCGGAATGGGTCCGCGTGGCGAAGATCGAACCGCAAGGGTGAGAGCTGGATGAAAGCGGGTGGATGAGGCTGGCTTTTCCGTCCGGGAGGTGAAGCGAGACGGCCGGCGGCGGTGAGGCCGGGGGGGCGGAAAAGGAAGTGCCCGGGCGCATCGGGCGCATGACGTATCGGCACACATGAATTGAAACGCGCGCGTCTGCACGTGCACGAGTCAGAACAGAACACATAGCGGAATTCTCAGGGAGGATCAGATGATATCAAGACGTCGGTTCGGCATCGGCGCTGCCGCGCTCGGGGGCGGGGCCGTGCTCGGTCTGCCCGCCATCGTCCGCGCGCAGACATTTCCGTCACAGGACGTGCATTTCATCTGCGGCTTTGCGGCGGGCTCGGGCGCGGACATCATCGTCCGTTTTATTTCCGAGCAGATGCGTCCGCTGCTCGGCCGCAACGTCGTCGTCGAGAACCGCGTCGGCGCGCTCGGCAACATCGCCACCGAATATGTGGCGCGCGCCAAGCCGGATGGCCATACCGTCTATATCACCGGCGCCAGTGCGCTGGCCGCGAACCAGCACATCATGAAGAAGCCCACGGTCGATCTCGCCAGGGACCTGCAAATCGTCGGCACCATCAACAAGCAGCCGGTGATGATCGCGGTGCGGCCGGACTCGCCGGTCAAGACCATCGCGGACCTGACCGCCGCGATGAAGCAGAAGGGCGACAAGGCGAGCTATGGCTTCGCCAACCCTTCCGCCAAGGTCGTCGGCGCGATGTATAAGGAAAGGGCCGGGCTCAAGGCCGTCGAGGTCGCCTATCGCACCGGTGCGGATTATCTCAACGATCTCGCCAGCGGCAATATCGACTTCGCCATTCCCGACAATGTGCTGGCGATGAGCCAGGCGCGCCAGAACAAGATGCGGATTCTCGCGGTGAGCACGCCGGAGCGCATGCAGGCCGCGCCGGAATTTCCGACCATGACCGAGTCCGGATATCCCATGAGTCTGATCGGCTGGTGGGCCGGTCTCGTCCCCATGGCGACGCCGCGCCCCGTTGTGGAGCGCCTCGGCGAAATCCTGAGCAAGGTCGTGGCCAGCGAGGAGGGAAAGAAATTCCTCAACAGCATCGCCAGCGATCCATGGGTTTCGAAACCGGATGAGGCGCAAGCCTTCCTGCGCGAGCAGATCAAGGACTGGGGCGAGTATGTGAAACTCGCCAATATCGAACAGCAGGGCTGAACGCTTCGCCGGCGGCAGCGACCCCTGCCGCTGGCCGTAACGGCCGCGCTGACCGTACTGGCTGCGTCGGCATGACCGGCACGGCCGGCGCGACGACCCCGGCAGCCTCGCGGCTGCGGGAAGACGATGCGCATGCGGGATGCGCGGAGAGGGGAGGAGCATGCGATGACGAAAATCCACGAGGTGTCGCGGCGCAGGCTGATGATGGGCATCGGTGCGGGAGCGACGGTCGCGGCCGCGGGCAGGGTCTGGCCGGCCGGCGCGCAAGCTGCGGCATTTCCGAGCCAGGATGTCCATTTCATCTCCGGCTCGGCAGCGGGGAGCGGCGCGGATGTGATCGTCCGTTATTTCGCGGAGAAGATGAAGCCGCTGCTCGGCCGCAACGTCATCGTCGAAAACCGCGTGGGCGCGCTCGGCAATATCGCGGCCGGCTATGTGGCGCGCGCCAAGCCGGATGGGCATACCCTGTTCATCACCGGCGCGAACGGCCTTGCCGCCAATATCCACATGCTCAATGGGCAGACCAACGGCCCGGACACGTTGCAGATCGTCGCCACCATCAACCGCGCCACGATGATGATCGCGGTGCGCGCGAATTCGCCGATCACCTCCATTCCCGAGCTGACCGCGGCGATGAAGGCCAAGGGAGAAAAGGCGAGCTACGCCTTCACCAATCCGACATCGAAGGTGCTCGGCGCGATGTATCGGGAGCGCGCCGGCCTCAAGGCGATCGAGGTTCCCTATCGCGCCGGTGCGGATTTTCTCAACGATCTCGACAACGGCACGCTGGACTATGCCGTGCCGGACAACATTCTCGCGATGGCGCAGGCGCGGCAGGGGCGGATGCGGCTGCTCGCGGTGGGCGCGGCCGAGCGTATGGAGGCAGCGCCGGACATTCCCGCTCTCGCTGAGTTCGGCTATTCCGTCGATATCCGGAGCTGGTGGGCGGCCCTTGTGCCCATCGCGACGCCGCGGCCCGTGGTCGAGCGGCTGAATGCGCTGTTCAATCAGGTCGTCGGCAGCGCGGAGACGAAGGCTTTCCTCAACAGCATCGCCAGCGACCCCTGGGTGACGACGCCGGACGAGGCGCAGGCTTATCTGCGCCGCCAGGTCGATGACTGGGGCGACTATGTCCGCATCGCGCGGATCGAGAAGCAATAGCTGGAATCGCAGAGGGTTTCCCGGTGCTGGCTGGCGCCGGCGGGCAGGCATGCCGGACGGGCGGACATAACTGCGGTGGCTGCGGCATTTTCGCACGACGTCTTTGCAACGTGACGAGACGATGCGATCCTGCCGGAGAGGCGATCGGTAAAAACAAACGGCGCTGCCGTGCGGAGGGTGAGAATGACCATTTCAAGACGTGACGTCACCAAGGGGTTGTCGGTTGCGGCCGGTGCGGCGCTGATCGCAAAGCCCGCCATCGCCCAGAGCTATCCGAGCGGCGACGTGCATTTCGTCTGCGGCTTTGCCGCCGGCAGCGGCGCGGACGTGATCGTGCGCTGGTACACGGAGAAATTGCGCCCATTGATGGGCAAGAACATCATCGTGGAGAATCGCCCGGGAGCGCTCAGCAATATCGGCACGCAGTATGTCATGCGGGCTAAGCCGGACGGCCACACGATTCTGGTCAACGGCGGCAACAGCGTCGCCGCGAATATGAGCCTGCTCAGCAATCCCGGCCCGAACCCCGTCGAAGCTCTTCAGATGGTCGGGACGCTGAACCGCTCGACCATGATGATTGGCGTGCGTGCGGATTCGCCCATCAAGACCATTCAGGAACTCACCGCGGCGATGAAGGAGAAGGGCGACAAGGCGAGCTATGCCTATGCCAATCCGGCGTCGCGCGTGATCGGCGCGCTTTATCGGGAGCGGGCCGGTCTGGCGGCCGTTGAAGTGCCGTACAAGACCGGCGCGGAATTCCTCAACGATCTGTATAGCGGCAATATCGACTATGCGGTGCCCGACAATATCCTCGGCCTCGCCCAACTGCGGGCGGGTCGGATGCGGCTGCTCGCGGTCGGGTCCGGTACACGGCTTGAAGCAGCCTCGGACATTCCGACACTCACCGAGTCCGGATACGCGATGGACGTGCGGAGCTGGTGGTGCATGCTGGTGCCCAAGGCGACGCCGCGCCCGATCGTCGATCAGCTCAACACCTGGATCAACCAGATCGCGTCGACGCCGGAAGCCAAGGAATTCTGCAACAGCATCGCGGCGGACCCGTGGGTGACGAAGCCGGAAGAGGGCCAGGCCTACCTCGCCCAGCAGATCAAGGACTGGGCCGAATTCGCCAAGATCGCGAAGATCGAGCCGCAATAACCGCGCGCCGGGCGCTCCCCCAACGGGGCTCCCGCAGATGGGAGCTTCCGCCGTGGTGCGCTTCTGCAAAGCGTTGCTTCCGCAGAAGGGCACCTGCAAAGCGCTTATGCAAAGGTTGCTGCTTCCGCCGTCGTGATGAAGGCCGCGCCCGCCGCGCGGCCTTTTGCATTTGGGAGGACCGCATATGGACGCTGCATCGGGAGCCGCGCGTCCGCCGCCTGAC
>DATMEW010000086.1:0-3172 GCA_035556495.1 Xanthobacteraceae bacterium
CGACGCCGATGAAGGTCATGTTGGAGCCGCGGACATGGCGCGTCTGCGGCATCTGCCCGAACGGCAGCACATGCACGAAGGTCTCGCCGGCATAGGCTTGCGACAGCAGGCCATGCAGATCCTCGACGGACTTGCCGCCGATGGTCTGCACATAGATGGTGGAGAGGATGCCGCGGTTCATCGGCAGCAGGTGCGGCGTGAAGCTCACGACCACCTCGCGGCCCGCGGCAAGCGAAAACTCCTGATCCAGTTCCGCCATGTGGCGATGCCCGCCGACACCATAGGCATGGAAGCCTTCCGAGACTTCCGAGAACAACATCTCCTCCTTGGCGGAGCGGCCCGCGCCGGTCATGCCGGACTTGGCATCCACCACGATCTGGTCGAGGTCGATGGCCTTGGCGCGGATCAGCGGCAGCAGCGGAAGCTGTGCGCAGGTCGTGTAGCAGCCGGGATTGGCGACCAGCCGCGCGGCTCTGACCTGTTCGCGATAGACCTCGACGAGGCCGTAGACCGCCTCGCCCTGCAATTCGAGCGCGTGATGCTCGTGGCCGTACCATTTCGCATAGGCCGCCGGATCCCGCAGGCGGAAATCGGCGGACAGGTCCACGATCCTGAGCTTCGCATTCTTCGCCAGCACATCCTTCACCACCCGCTGGGTGGTGGCGTGGGGCAACGCGGCAAAGATCAGCTCCACGCCGGGATTGGCCCAGTCCACCGCGTCGATGGAGACGAGCCTCGGCAGATCGAAGGGCGCGAACTGCGGGAACACCTGCCGCATCTCCTGGCCGGCCTTGCGGTCCGCCGTGAGCAGAGCGAGTTCCACGCGCGGATGGCGCAGCAGCAGGCGCACGAGTTCGGAACCGGTATAGCCGGACGCCCCGAGGATGCCGATCTTCACTGCTTCAGCCATGGACAATCTCCTCAACCGATCCTTGTTCCGGAGCCGGTCGGAGCCTGATAGCGCGGGATTTTGACAAACAGAAGCGCCGCGGGCTCAGGTCCGGCGGCACGAGATGACGACTACGCACAATCGCCGCTCATGCCTGTGGGCATGGCGCGGCGGCGCAGGCTGCGATGGTGAACCGATGTCGTCATGGGCAGGCGTATAGTCCCGGCGCGGGACGCCGTCAAATCCCGCGCCATGTCGGGCCGGTGAGCCCCGCGCGTCAGAGCACCGTGCTCCACTGCGCCGGCACCAGCCGATAGCCCTGCCCGTCCTTTTCCAGATGACCATGGGCCGGGAACGGGAAGTGATAGCCCTGAAGCAGGGTGCGGTCCGCCACGACCTGGTCGTAGAGCTTGCGGCGTGCCGCTTCCGCCATCTGCGGGTCCATGTCGAACATGGCGTGCCAGCCGGGGTTGCGCACGAACAGCGCCGGCAGGTTGGAAACGTCACCCTGCACGATGACGCTGGCGTTGCCGTCCGCCACGCGGTGGGACATATGCCCCGGCGTATGGCCATGGGTCGCGATCGCGGTGATGCCGGGCACGACCTCCTTGCCGGCCTCGTATTGCGTCACCTTGCGGCCGAAGGCGTCGAACACGCGGCGCGCGTTGGCGAAGCCGCCGCGCGCGGCTTCCGGCGCGCGGTTCATGTTGCCATCGTCCATCCAGAAGGCCCATTCGGGCGCCGGCACCAGCACTTCGGCATTCGGAAAGGCGAGCTTGTTTTCGGCATCCAGCAGGCCGCCGATATGGTCGCCATGGAAGTGCGAGATGATGACCGCATCGACGGTCTTGGGGTCGATGCCGGCGGCGGCGAGATTGTCATGAAACTGGCCGGCCGTGCCGCCCGACTGCTGCAACGCGCCGCGCCCGTTGCCGGTGTCGATGACCACGAGTTGCTTTCCGGTATTCACCACCAGCGGCGTGAAGACGAAGGGAAATTTGTCCTTCTCCAGAAACGCCGCCTCCAGTGCGGTGTTGACCTCGTCCTTCTTGGCGTTGCGGACGAAACTGTCGGCCAGCGGCACCACCCGTCCGCCATCGGAAACGGCCGTGACCTCGAAACTGCCGATCCTGTAGCGATAGACGCTCGGGGCCTGTTTGCCGGCCGGCGGCGCGGCCGCCACGGCGAGGCGCATTCCGGATGTCACGGCGGCAGCGGCAACGGCGGCGGTTCCCGCAAGCGCGGTGCGACGGGTCAGCAAGGTCATGCGGCTCTCCCTCGGTTGTGATTGTACTGAAGGACTATTCCGCACCGACGCCGGAGCGTCACATCAAGAATTTGAGACCGAGCACGCCGGGCGACAGCAGCACGCCGGCCCAGAGAAAGGCCGAGCCGAAATTGGCAAGCTGGAACGGCCAGAAGGCCATCGAGAAAATCCCGGCGACCAGCGGGACGGAGGCGCGCAGCGGCCCGAAAAACCGGCCGATGACGATGGCGAGAACGCCCCATCTGGCGATGAAGCGTTCGCCGCGCGGAATCAGGTCCGGATGCCGGGACAACGGCCAGATATGGCCGACGCGGTGCTCCAGCTTCTGGCCGATCCAGTAGGACAGCCAGTCTCCGAGCGCCGCGCCGATCGAGGCGGCAACCCAGATCGACCAGAAATCCAGCCCGCTGACAGTGATCAGCGCGCCGATGCCGACCAGGGCCACCCAGGCCGGAATGACCAGCGAGAACAGCGCGATGGATTCCAGAAACGCCAGCACGAAAACGACAGGAGCGGCCCACTCCTGATTGAGGCGGACGAATTCGATGACCTGATGGGCAAAGGCTTCGAGGCTGGCGAACATGCTTGCGCTCCGGCGGGGGCTCCTGCATAGCCCGCCCGGGCGCCCAAAACCAGCGACGCCGCCGGGCCCTGTTCCGGAAAAAGCTCCGTCACGACGTGGTCACCCGCCGTGGCATAGTCACCTGCGATTCGCACGAAAGACCGCACAAGAGACCGTATCTGGATGCCGAAACCCGCCTCCAAACCTGCCGCTTCCGTCAAAAAGCCTGCTGACGACGACCTGTTCGGCGCGCCGGCGGCATCCAAGACCTCCACGCCTGTTCCCGCCCCTGCCCGCGCGGCCAGGCCGGCCACCCAGTCCGACAGCTACAGCGCCCAGGACATCGAGGTGCTGGAGGGTCTGGAGCCGGTCCGGCGCCGGCCGGGCATGTATATCGGCGGCACCGACGAGAGAGCCCTGCACCACCTCTTCGCGGAGGTGATCGACAATTCGA
>DATMEW010000087.1:0-1930 GCA_035556495.1 Xanthobacteraceae bacterium
ACCGAGAATGTCATCGCCGCCAAGAGGGCGGGCGTGAACAATTACATCGTCAAGCCCTTCAACGCGGAAACGCTGCGCGGCAAGGTCCAGGCCGTGTTCGGCGACCGCGGGCTCGCGGCCTGATCCGCACCGCCTCTCCGGCCCCGCTGCCCGGCTGTTTCACCATGCCAGCGCATGCATGGTCGCCTGCGGCGTCATACCAGCTTCCGCGAAGGTTCTCGCCAGCGCAACTCCCGCATCGCCGTTTCCGGCGATCTCCTCCGCATGGATGCCGGAGGCGATGAACAGGCAGTCGAGCCCGAGGGCATGGGCGCCCGAAAGGTCGGTCCGCACGGAATCGCCGATGGCGAGAATCCGCTCCGGCGGCGTCTGCCGTCCCGATTGCGCCGCGGCCTTGGCGAAGGCGGCGTCATAGATCGGCCGGTGCGGCTTGCCGGCGTCGCGGACTTCGCCGCCCATCTCGCGATAAAGGTCCGCCAGCGCGCCCGCGCAATAGACAAGGTCGTCGCCGCGCGCGACGACCTTGTCCGGGTTGGCGCAGACCATCGTGAGCCCGCGCGCGCGCATCGTCTCCAGCGTTTCGCGATAGTCGTCCGGCGTTTCGGTGGTGTCGTCGAACAGGCCGGTGCAGACAACGTAATCCGCCTGTCCGGCCGGCGCGTAGCGAATATCGAATCCCTTGAACACGGGCCGGTCGCGCTCTGGGCCCAGATGAAAGACGGCCTGTCCCGGTCGCGCCGCGATGGCGTCGCGGGTGATGTCCCCTGACGTCACGATCGCGTCATAGGCGGCCTCCGGCACGCCGAGCTGGTCGAGCTGGCGCTTCACCGAGTCGTGCGGGCGCGGCGCGTTGGTGACGAGCACCACCGCGCGGTCGCCCTGATCGCGGAACCGGACGAGGGCCTCGCAGGCCGGCGCGAAAGCGGTGACGCCGTTATGCACCACGCCCCAGATGTCGCAGAGCAGCAGGTCGTAGCGGGGCGCGAGCGTGGCGAAATGATCGGTGAAGCGGGTGGCGGCGGGGGCGGTGGCGGTCATGAGGTCCGGTCGGATGAGGGAGCGTGAAAGATTCAGGCCCGATCGACCACGGAAGTCGCTAGTTGCGCAAGCCCCGCGCGCGGCCGCCGTGCCGGCGTTGCGGCTGCGGCCTGCGGCTCTACCGGAGCGGGCGGCTGCGCGGCTCCGGCCAGGGGGATGTGGCCGAGCATCTCGGCGCGGACCGGCCGGGGCGGGGCGAACAGGAAGCCCTGCCCGTAGCGCAGATCGTGATCGAGTAGTTCCAGCACCGCGGCTTCGGTCTCAAGCCGGTCGGCCACCAGTTCGATGCCGAAGCGGGCGAGCAGGCTCGGATAGTCGGCCGGATGGATATCCTCGGCCCCTTCGGGCCGGCTGAGCAGCAGATGCCCGGCGGTCTTCACGAATTTCACCTGCCGCTCGGCCAGTTCGCGCGGGGAGAAGCCGAGGGTCTCCACATGGTCGAGCGAGACCCGGTAGCCCAGCGCCGTCAGTGCCTCCAGATTGGCCCGGGCGGCGGCGTCGAGGCTCTGCCAGACTTCCATCCGCAATTCGAGAATGAGGCTCGCCGCGGCCCTGGGGTGCTCCGCGAGCTGGTCGCGAAGTTCGGCAAAGCCGCGCGGCTCGGCGAGTGTCTTGGCGGAAATGTTGCAAAACAGCCCGATATCCCGATTCTTCTCCCACAGCCGGAACAGAATCTGGATGCAGCGGCGGACCGCGAGATTGTCGAGGGCGGTGACGAGCCCGGCCCGCTCCGCATGGCGCAGGAAATCCACCGCGGCGACGATCTCGCCGTCCGGCATCCGCAGCCGCGAGACGGCCTCGTAGAAGCGGACCTTGCGCTGGGGCAGGCTGACGATGGGCTGAAGAAACAGTTCGATCCGGTCTTCGGCGATGGCGGCGGCGATCTCCGCCC
>DATMEW010000088.1:0-12937 GCA_035556495.1 Xanthobacteraceae bacterium
AGGCCGAAGATGCTGTCGCCTTGCGATTCGAGCACGAGGCCGAGATTTCCGGTGCCTTCGAAACGTCGGATGCCGAACAATTCGTCAAGGCAGCGCTCAAGGGAAACGCCGGTGAACTGGAGATGGGCCTTGAGGCTGGTATTGCTGCCCGCCTCCGCGAGGCCGAACGAGCCCTGGATGATGCCGCCATAAGCCTGGGCTTCGCCGATGGAAACCGTCAGATCGCCCTTGCGCAGATGGGTACCGATGGCGGTCCGCCCGAGCTTGGCGCTGCCTGCGGTGACGGTGGCGGCGGAGATGCGCAGATCGGCATCGCTGCCATCCAGCCCGACGAGAGTGATGGGGAGCCGGTTCCAGATACGTTCTCCGGATGTCAGCAGCCGCACCGTGGAGATATAGGGCGACAGGTCGAGCTTGTCGGTCGCGAGGGTGCCCTGAAGGCTGCGCCGCTCGCCGTCGCTGAAGGTCAGCACGCCTTCGGCGACGTTGCCGTCGAGTTCGAGATTGACGCCCGACAGCGCGACGGTGGTGCCGTTGATCGCCGTGTCCGCCTTGAGCGCGAAGCGGCCGAAACCGCCGCCCGGCGGCGGCCGCTGGCCGCTCCACCGCAGGGCCTCGCGCAGCGAGGGGGCGTCGGTCGCTAGCTTGCCGTCGATCTTGAGGCTCGGCTGAGTGCTCATATAGCCGTCGAAGGCGAATTTGATCGGCGCGCCGGCGAGCCGCAGTTTCAGCCCCGAACGCTCGCCCGAAAGCGCGGCGAGGAAATCGCCGAGGCTCACGGCCGCATCCACGGTTTCTCCCCGCCAGACGAAGCGCCCGGTGGCGCCGAAGCTTTTCGAGATGGAGGGCCAGGCCAGCGTCAGGTCCACACGCGACAGCGTTTCGAGAAGCTGACGCTTGTCGTCCCGGACCAGCACCGTGCCTTCCGTGATCCGGATTTCGGAGAACGGATTTTCGCCCGACGGCGGCCGCAGGGCGCGCATCAGGGCATCGGTATGCGGCGTCCAACTGGCGCGGGTGTTGCCTCCCACCTGAAGGGCGATGGTCGGGCGGATCACGGACAGATCGGCGATCTCGACCTGTCCCCGCAGCAGCGGCAGGAACTGGAGCCGCGCTACGACGCGCTCGGCAGTCAGTGTCGCCGCTTCGCTCGCGCCGTCGCCAAGCCGCACATTGTCGAAGGACACGGCCCCGGACGGAAACAGAGACACCGTGGTGGCGCCCTCGACCGTGAAGTCCAGACCCGTCACGCTGCGGATCTCGGCCTGGGCCGCTTCGCGCACGGTGTCGGCCGGGATCAGCATCGGCGCGACGATCACGGCGCCGATGCCGACGACCGACAAGGCGATGACAACAAGTCCGAGACGTTTGAGGCCGGTGGCCGCGATCACGGGTGGTATCCGAGGATTGGATGGAGTGGCGCAGACTATAGCCGGCCGACTTCGCGGGCAACCTGATGAGCCTCTGTGTCGCTTTCGTGACCGGTCGCGTAGGTGCGGCCAAAGACCGCTGGTCAGTCGGGCCGGGGAGCGGCGTCCATGGCAAGGTCGGCATGGCGGGCGATATAGATCACCGGCAGAATCCCGACCGCGACGATGAGCATCGCCGCAAGCGCCCCTTCCTCGAAATTGCCGCGCGTGGCGAATTGATAGATGTAGGTGGACAGCGTCTCGACATTGAGCGGCCGCAACATCAGCGTGGCCGGCAGCTCCTTCAGGCAGTCGACGAAGACCAGCAGGGCCGCGCCCCAGACCGCGGGGCGGACCAGCGGCAGATGGACGGTGCGGATCACCGTCCAGGGCGATGCGCCGGAGGTCCGGGCAGAATCGTCGAATTCCCGTGAAACCCGGCCGAAGCCGGCCTGCGCGAAGCCCGTGGCGATGGCCATGAAGCGGATCACGTAAGCCGTCACCACGGCTGCGCCGGAGCCCGCCACCACCAGCCCCACGGGGACTCCTGCGACCGCGCGGGAAATCCAGTTGAGGACGTCGTCCATCGCCACGAGCGGGGCCAGAAGGCCCAGGGCGAGCACGGTGCCGGGAATGGCATATCCGAGGCCGGCGATACGGACGCTCACGTCGAGCGTGCGCGCGCGCAACAGCCGCGCCCCCGCAACCGTGCCGAACCCGAGCGCCAGCACGCACAGGGTCGCGCAACCGGCGAAGGCCAGCGTCGTGAGGGCATGGCCGGCGAGGGAGGCGTCGATGCCGGTGATGAGGCTGCGCCGGACCGCCTCCATGAGCAAGTAGCCTGCCGGCGCCGCGAAGCCGAGCAGGACCGGAACGGCGCAGACCGTCGTGGCGAGCCAGCGCTGTAGGGGCGGCAGCCGCCGGCGCCGGAGGGGCAGGGGCTTCTGGACATGGCTGATGACCGAGCGGCGTCGGCGGGCGAACTGCTCCACCGCGATCAGCCCGACGACGACCAGCAGCATCACGCAGGCGATCTGCGCCGCGCCGGGCAGGCTGTCGCGATTGACCCAGGTGGACATGATCGACAGCGTCAGGGTCTGCACGCCGAGATATTCGGCCGCGCCGATGTCGTTGAGGGTTTCGAGCAGCGCCAGCGTGAGGCCGATGACGATGGCGGGCCGCGCCAGCGGCAGGGTGATGTCGCGGAACAGCCGCCAGCTCCGACCGCCGAGCACCCGCGCGGTTTCGAGATAGAGCCCGCTCTGCAACTGGAAGGCCGTGCGGGCGGCAAGGTAGACGTAAGGGTACAGAACGATGCTGAAGAGGAAAATCGCGCCGCCCAGCGAACGGATGGACGGAAACCAGTAGTCCTGCGGTGACCTGAAGCCGAACAGCGCCCGGAACGCGGTCTGGACCGGGCCGGACGCCTCCATCAGGTCCACATAGACATAGGCGACGATATAGGTCGGGACGGCCAGCGGCAGCGGCAGCAACCAGGTCAGCAGCCGGCGGCCGGGAATTTCATAGGCGGTGAGCAGCCATGCGGCGCTGACGCCGAACAGGATCGTGAAAGCGGCGACGCCGCCGAGCAGCGCCGCCGTCTGTCCCAGCGCATGGGGAATGACATAGGCGGCGAGATGTGGCCAGATCTCCGGGTCGCCCTGCCAGGCGAGACTGAGGAGGCTCAGGAGCGGCGCAAGCGCGAGCGCGCCGGCAAGCAGGCCGAGGAGAACCAGCCCGGCCTGGGCCGAGCTGAATCTCGCGCGCATGCCGAGAATCGATGCCTGCCGCACGCCGGCGTCCGGCGACTGGACGTCAGGCGCCGTATCGGCTGCCGAGAGCGATGGTGAAGTCATGGAGGGCCGGGAGCGGGTGTTGGCGGCCTGCTCCCGCCTTGTATGGTGATACTGGCTTGTATGGTGACACGGGGTCTGATCCAGCTTCGCTGAGTCAGGCCCGTGGGTTATCTTTCTGTTCGAGCATGATCCTGCCCGAAACCGGTGTCCGCCCCCGGATCAAGTCCGGGGACAGGCATTTTCAGGATCATGCTCTAGTTGTCGAAGCCGACCTTGTCCACGAGCGTCGCAGCCGCCTTGGCATGCTCGGCGATCTTCGACAGCGGGATGTTGTCGGGCTTCAGGGCTCCATAACCCATGACCGTCTTGTTGGCATCCACGCCGGCGCGGACCGGATATTCGTTGTTGATGTCGGCATAGATGTGCTGGGCCTTGTCGCCCACCAGCCATTCCATCATCTTGATGGCGTTGGCCTTGTTCGGCGCATGCTTGGCCAGGACAACGGCGGAGACGTTCACATGGGTGCCGCCGTCCTTGAAGGTCGGCAGCACGACGCGGGTGGCGTCCGCCCACGGCTTCTGATCCGCGCTGGAGTTCTTCATCAACGCCCAATAGTAGGTGTTGGCGACGCCGAGGTCGCACTTGCCGGCCGCGATGTCGCGGGCGGTTTCACGGTCGCCGCCGGAGGGCTTCTGGGCGAGGTTGGCCTTCACGCCCGTCAGCCACTTCTCAGCTTCCGCCTCGCCGTGATGGGCGATATAGGCTGCGAACAGCGCGTTGTTATACATATGCTGGCCGGAGCGGATGCAGATCTTGCCCTTCCATTTGGGGTCGGCGAGTTCCTCATAAGTGAAGCTGTCCTGCTTGACCCGTTCGTTCGACACATAGAAGACGCGGGCGCGAGCGGACATCGCATACCAGAGATTGTCCGCGCCGTGGAACTGCGGCGGCACGGTCTTCTTCAGAACGTCGGATTCGATCGGCTGGGCGATCCCGGCGTTGATGGCGTTCTGGATGCGGCCGATATCCACGGTCAGCAGCAGGTCCGCCGGGCTCTTGTCGCCTTCCTTGACGATGCGCTGCTCAAGGCCCGAGGCCGCCGAGATGGTGTTGACCTTGATGCCGGTGTCCTTGGTGAAGGCGTCGAGCAGCGGCTGGAGCAGCTTGGCTTCGCGATAGCTGTAGACGTTGACCTCGCCGGCCTGGGCGGAGGCGGCCTGAATGCTCGCGGTCTGTGCGAATGCGCTCGCGGCAAGCGCGATGCAGGCGGTGCGGGAGACCTGGCGGATATATCCCGATGTCATTGAGGAAGACTCCTGCTTCAACGTCCGCCTCCGGTTCAGAGGCTCGTATCGATGGATGCAGAACGGATTTCCGCCATCGCGGGAAAGGCGTCAATCGAAATTTACGTGATATTTCAATTACTTATAATAATTCTAAACTGTATCGGATATAAACTGATGCCCATGACGATGATCGGACAGGGCGATTTCCCGGCCCGTTGAGAGCACGGCTGCTTTCGACACCGCCGGATGTGTCAACTTGCCTCAAGATGCCGTGCAGTTTCCTTCTCGTCCCGGGCCGCCGACAGCGCCTGACCCTCCAGGATCTCGCCGCCGGATGCGGGCGCTTTGGCTTCGATCCTGCCCGCAGGAATCAGGATTCGGCCGGCCTTGCGGCGGACCTGATGGCCGGCCGGATGCGATCCGGGCGGCTTCATGCGGCCGATTTATTCCGCCGGAATCCGCAATCTGACGGCGGAAAAGACGAGTTCCGCCAGCGTGCCGGCCGGACTGCTCGTGAGGTTGAACCGGGCATGGTTCGCATCCGCCAGCGCCTTGGCGAGCGGCAGGCCGAGCCCTGCTTCCTCGGCGCTCCAGGCACCCGACGCAGACAGTTGCGAGAACGGGTGCAGCGCGGCGTTGATCTCGCTCTCGCTCATGGGCGCACCGCCATCGCGCACCCGCAGCGTGACGTCGCCGCTGTCGGTCAGGGCCGTCGAGACGATGATCTGCCCGCCCGGTGCTGTCGCCCCGATCGAGCGCGTCAGAAGGTTCAGCACGATCTGCCGGAGCGATTTCGCATCGGCGCTGACCACGGGCAGCCGTGGCGACAGGGCCAGGCGGATGATGACACGCTCGCGCACGGCCTGGGGCTGCATCAGGCCGACGCATTGCTGGATCGTCTCGTTCAGGGCGAGATGTTCCGGCGCAAGCTCGATGGTGCCAGCTTCGATGCGCGACAGATCGAGAAGATCGTTGAGCATCGCGACGACATGCTCGCCGGATGTCTGGATGTCCTTGAGATAGGCGGCATAGCGTTCGTTGCCCAGCGGGCCGAAACGCTCGTCCATCATCATGGTGGCGAAACCGATGATGGCGTTGAGCGGCGTGCGAACCTCGTGGCTCACCTTGGTCAGGAAGCCTGCCTTGTCGAGCATCGCCCGTTCCGCCTGCTGGCGTGCGTCGTGCAGGTTCCTCTCGGTGCGAAGCTGCCCGCTCGAATCGCGCAACAGGGCAAGGAGCCGTGGCGGCTCCGTGGTGATGGCGGCGAAGGTCGCGGCGATCTGAACGGCTTCCCCATCCGGCCGCCGCACGAGTAGATCGCGCGTCTGGCTGCCGCCCTTCGACGCCAGACGGCGCAGGTCATCCCGCAGGAGGCGCTCGCTTTCGTCGCTGAGCCAGTCCGCGATCCTCCGGCCTTTCATCGTCTGGGGCGTGGCTCCGAACAGGGCGGCTCCCGGCGGATCGGCATCGACGATGCGATAGTCGCCGTCGAGGGTGAGGACGCCATCGACCACGGACGACAGCACTTCGCGCAACCGCTTGCTGTCGGTGCCGGCTGTGGCGGCCGGGGCCAGCGGATCATCCTCGCGCGCAGCCGCTTCCGAACCGGGTGTTTCGCCTCCGTCGTGGTCCGGGTCCGCTCCGGTGTGCCGCTCGTTCGCCCGGTCCGCTTCGGCCGGGTCCATCGCCGCGGTTTCCACGCCCAGCCGGTCGTTGAGCCGCCGGGCGAGTTCATGGAAGGCGTGATGCTCCACCGCCGTCAGAACGGGGCCGCGGCTCTCGCCGGGAAAGGGCACGACATTGATAGCTTCCGCGGTTTCCGCTTCTGCGTGATCTGGCCGCGGTGCGTCGGCATCCGCCATGATCGCGTCCGGTGCCGACGCGTCCGGAGCCGGGGTGGTGTCGGCCGGGGGGCTGGATGGGGCGCCGACCTGCCAGCCGGCCGCGCGCAGGCTGGCCACCTTTTCGAGACGTTCAAGGTCGCGGCACACGCCGAAGCCGCGATATCCACGGAAGCTGCGATCCCGGCCGAAGATCGGCAGAGCGGACAGTTCGACCGGCAGCCGCCCGGAAAGGTCGTCCGCCGGCCACATCACGGTGATGCCGCTCCAGGTCGCGCGGGTGGCGACGGCGCGTGCAACCTCGCCCGCCGGATCGAGGTCCAGATCCGTCGCGATATCGGTCCAGCGGCGGCCGAGCGCGCCGGCGACGCCCGGTCCCAGCACGTCGGTGAATTCGTTGGAGCCGAGCGTGAAGCGCCCGTTGGCGTCCATCTGCCAGACGAACCGCAACGGATAGCGCCGGCGGGGAGGGTCCGGAATCAGCACCGGCGGCAGATGTCCCGGCGCTGGGGCGGCCTCGGCGCTGGTGTCCGCATCGCGCTCGGTGTCGGTGGCCGCCGTGCTTTGCGCTGCCTCGCAAGGGGCAGACGCTGGCACAGCAGGTGCAGCTTCGTCAGCCGGCGCCTCGCCTGTACCGCGATCTCCGAGCGGCTGCGGCCGCCGCTCCCATGTGACGAGAAATGTTTCCCCGTCGCCGCCGACGGGCGAGACGGTGACGAGGCCCGACGGCAGCCTGCCGACGCATTCTCCACGCGCACGCGCCTCCGCCACCAGTTCGCCGAGGGTGACGACAGCGTCCTGATCTTCGGTCTCCGATGCCTGCTGCACCGGCGGGGCTTCCGCAGTGTGGTCGTGGACGAGACCGTCCCCATCCGCCAGCGCGGCGGGGCTGGCCAGCCGCGACAGAAGCGCCTGCCGGCGCTCGGCCTTGGGCACGGCGCTCTCGGCGCTGCCCAGAACCAGAATTGCGGAAATACTGTCCGCCACCGTGAGGCGGACGCACTGGACGAGGCTCGCGCCGAACCGGGCCTGGCCCCCGGCAGCCATGCCTCTGAGCCGTTCGAGACGTGGTGGCGCGCCATGCAGCAGCGTGGTGGCGATATGTGCGACCTGTCGCGCGATCTGCCCGCCGGCCGGCTGGGCGGCAGGCAGCCGGGCGGCGGCTGATCCGGTGAGCACGGCCATTCCGGCAGGATTTGCCCAAAGCAATTCGGCGCCGTTCGCGCGCCACAGCCATGCGGGCCGGGCGGACAGGGCATGGGCCGCCAGACGCGGATCGCGCAGAAACCTGATCTCGGGATGCCCAGCGCTCATGAATCGATGGCAGATCGCTTGTCGGATGCCGAATCCGCAATGTTAAGACTTTTTTAATAGTCCGGATCGGCCGCAGCCGCCATCGCGGCGGGGGACAACCCCCTGCCAATGGCCAACAGAGTTAACGGCTTGCCGGCGCTGCGCCGGATTTTATGGTGCAGTGCGAAATATGTGTTGCATTGCACCAAAGGCTGATCTACATAATGATCATTCAATGATGGTTCGACGTGAACGCGCCGGGGCGAAGTTCGCGTCAGCAGGGAACCGCCCCAGGAGCCGGATCATGGCCGAAGCCACAGCAGCCCAGAGCAAAGCCAAAGCGAAGCCCGCCACGGGCAATGCCTTTGAAGGCACCGCCTTCGAATTCCCCAAGTTCGACATGCCGAAGATGGAAGTGCCGCCTGCTTTCCGCGAATTCGCGGAGAAGAGCGCCTCCCAGGCGAAAGAGAATTATGAGAAGCTGAAGACCGCCGCCGAAGAGGCCACCGACATTCTCGAGGACACCTACACCTCCGCCACCAAGGGCGCCTCGGCATATGGTCTGAAGATGATCGAGGTCGCGCGGGTCAATACCGATGCCGCCTTCGACTTCATGAGCCAGGTTTTCGCCGCCAAGTCGGCGTCCGAGCTGGTCGAGATCACCACCGCTCACAGCCGCAAGCAGTTCGAAACGCTGACGGCCCAGAGCAAGGACCTGACCTCGCTGGCGCAGAAGGTCGCGACCGACGCCTCCGAGCCGCTCAAGGACAGCATTTCCAAGGTCTTCAAGAAGGTCGCCTGATTCCTCCCCGGAATCTTCTTCGAAAAAAGATCTTCTCCGATAAAGCCCGGGCCTGCCGCCCGGGCTTTATCGTCTGTGAAAGGGCGCTGTCGTTCCGTATGGTTTCGGGGATGTCCGGCTGATTTCCGCCTTGCCAAATGCCAAGGGCGGACCTAGGGTCCGCCCCGCTCGCGGGTAGATGCGGGCAGCTTTGCCGACCGCCTATACCGGCCCGGCAAGGATGCCCGCTGGAGCGGAAATTCCGCTGCCGCTTTGCAGCTGTAGCTCAGTTGGTTAGAGCGCCGGTCTGTGGAACCGGAGGTCGGTGGTTCGAGCCCACCCAGCTGTACCAATCATTTCAAAATCCGGCCGTCAGAATGAGGCTCGGCGCAATCGCTGCGGCGTGAAGATGGCGCATGGGTATGAACTGCACTAAGCTGCCCCCAACCGAACAAGGGGGGAAGTATGGTGATGATACCCAGGACGCTATCTGCGTTGTCGGCCGGACTGGCGCTGGCGCTGTTCACGGCGGTTATGCCGATACAGGCGCAGACCTATCCGGAAAGAAGCGTCACCTTCCTCGTGCCGTATGCGCCCGGCGGCGGCACCGATGTATATTCCCGGATGCTTGCGGATGAACTGCGCGACAAGCTCAAGCAACCCTTCGTGATCGAGAACAAGGCCGGCGCGGCGACCCAGATCGCGGCCTCCGCTCTCGCCAATGCGCCGGCGGATGGCTACACGCTGATGATGGGTTCGAGCACCACGCTCGCGATGAATCCGGGGCTCTACAACAAGCTGTCCTACGATCCGGCCGATTTTGCGCCGGTCTCGCGGGTGGGCTCGGCCTATTTCGTCCTGGTCGGCAATCCGAGCCTGCCAGCCAAGAATTTGGCGGAGTTGATCGCTTATATCAAAAGCCAGCCGCCCGGATCGCTGAGCTTTGCGACCTCGGGCGCCGGCACGCCGCATCATCTTTTCATGGAGATGTTTCTCGGCCAGATCGGCGCGAAAATGACCCATGTGCCCTATCGCGGCAGCGTACCCGCGCTAACGGATGTGCTCGCCGGCAATATTCCCATGATGATGGTCGATCTGACGCCGGCGTTGCAGTTGATCGAGGAGGGTAAAATCCGCGCCTTCGGCATGACCGCGCCGGCCCGTGCGCGCCCTGCGCCGAAAATCCCGACCATCGCGGAAGCCGGCCTGCCGGGCTATGCCGGCGAGGGCTGGTTCGGCGTCATCGCCAGGCGCGGCACACCGCGCCCGATCCTGGAGGCGCTCAACAAGGTCATCGTCAATTACATCTCGCGGCCGGACGTGCAGGACAAGATCTATGGGGTCGGCATTCAGCCGACCAGCAGCACGGTGGACGAATTTGCGGCCTTCATCGCCTCGGAGCAGACCAAATGGGCCAAGGTGATATCGGACGCCAAGATCCCCAAGATGAACTGACGGCCGCTCTCCGACAGCGTTGCGGCCGATGCTTCAAGGCATGACGCGAGTTTGCATTGCATTGCTGCTATGCAAAACGAGATTCAGGGGTATTTTTGGTCAGTAATGTTGTCCTAACGGGTTGCTTTGGCCGGAAAACCCGCTATATCCACTCTCGTTCGCCCTTCTTGGGCGTTTCCTCCCTAGACTTGGGCCGTGAGCGAAAGCTTGCGGCCTTTCTTTTTGAGCGTTTCCTTCGGCGCTGCACAACGAAATCCGCCCGCCGGCAGGCTCCAGCGCTCGTACCGCAGGGCGTCGATATCGACAGCGATGCCGTGTCCGCGCGGCGGACCCTTCGGCAGCCGGTCCGCGCCGTCGAAACCCTTGGTGCAGAACAGCTCGACCAGATTGCCGGACGGGTCCCGGAAGAACATCAGCGCCTCCACGCCCGCCCGCGTCCAGTAGTTGGACGAGGGAATACCGCAGCGGGCGAGCCACGCCTTCATGTCCCGCATGGCCTGCGCCGAACAATAGAAGGCGATGTGGGGATATTCCGCGCCGGGCGGGACGAAGGCGCAGCCTTCCGTGCCGATGCCGATCTCCGTGCCGGCGACGATGATCGCCGCGAATTCCGGATGGTCCACCCGCAGCCGGCCGCCCATGACGCCGAGCCAGAAGCGCTTGCCTTCCGCAAGGTCGCGGCACGGCAGGCTGACATGGGCGAAGCCGTCGAATTCCGGCGGGCCGGCCTGCGCGGACTCGCGCATGGCCATGGTCGCATCTTCCATGGATGTCCTCCCCGTTCCGTTGTGGCGGATTGTCGCCGTCGCTTGGTGACAGCCTAGCGCGTCCATGCCAGCCGTGAAACGGCGGCAGGCCCGGAGTGGGCCGGCCTCGACGCCGCGGGAACGCCCATGCTAGGCACCGCCGCAAGATCAACCGCATGCGGGGCAGCGATCAAGGCATGGACACGCAGGTTCTCATCATCGGCGCTGGCCCTACCGGCCTGACGCTGGCTATCGACCTTGGCCTGCGCGGCATCAGATGCACCGTGATCGAGCGCAAACCCGAGCCGCAATTCCTGCCGAAGATGGAGCGCTGCAACGCGCGCACCATGGAGATCTACCGCCGCATGGGCCTCGCCGAGCGCATCCGCGCCGCCGGAATGCCGGCCGACTGCCCCATGGATGTCTTCATCGTGCTCTCCTGCGTCGAGCCGCCGCTGGTCCATACGCCGTATCCGTCGGTGGCGGAGGCCAGGGCCGAGATCGCGGCATCTACCGACGCCAGCCTGCCGCTGGAGCCGTATCAGCTCGTCTCGCAATACACGGTCGAGCCGCTGCTCAAGGCTTACGCCGAGTCGCTGCCGAGCGTGACGTTGCGCTTCGGCTGTGAATTCGTCTCCTTCGAGCAGAAGCCGGATCATGTCGCGACCACGATCCGAACCGACGACAAGACTGAAATTCTGACCTCACCCTATATGGTCGGCTGCGACGGCGGCGGCAGCCGCGTGCGCCGCCAGCTCAACATCGGGCTCGCCGGCGATGCCAACATCCTCGAACTGCGCCAGGCGCTGTATTACTGCGAGGACCTCTACGAGCGCATCCCGATCGGCAAGGGCCGCCACTATCATGTCGCCGATGGTCAATCGACCTTCCTGATCGTGCAGGATTCGACCAAGCACTTCAGCCTCCACGCGGTGGTGGAGAATGACGCCGACATGGGGCCGCAATTCGAGAAGGCGGTCGGCATGCCGGTGAAATACGACATGCTGTATGTCGGCGCGTGGCGCATGAACCTGTTGCTGGCCGACCGTTACGGCGAGGGTCGGGTGTTCATGGCCGGCGATGCCGTGCATCTCGTTGTGCCGACCGGCGGGCTCGGCATGAATTCCGGCGTCGGCGATGCCATCGATCTGTCGTGGAAGCTGGCAGCGACGCTGAAGGGCTGGGGCGGGCCGGAGCTGCTGCCGTCCTACGAGACCGAGCGCCGGCAGATCGGCGAGCGCAATGTCGCCGCCTCGCGCTATGCCTCCACCGGCCGGCGCAAGTGGCGCAACATGTATCGCCCGAACATCCGCGACAACACGCCGGAGGGCGAGGAGACGCGCCGCAACCTCATTGCCGTCGCCAATGTCGAGCAGCGCAAGTCCAACGACATGATCGGCGCGGAGCTGGGCTATCGCTATGCCGACTCGCCGCTGATCGCGGAGGAGGCCGGCGCGCCGCCGCCGACCGAATTCGAGATATATGTCCCGACCACATGGCCCGGCGCGCGCCTGCCTCATGTCTGGCTGGAGGACGGCCGCGCCGTGCAGGACATCATCGGCTACGATCACGGCTTCACGCTGCTGCGGCTTGGCGGCAGCGACGTGTCGGCGGACGGGCTTGCCAAAGCGTTCGGCGAGATCGGCGCGCCGTTCCGCGTGCTGGATTTTCCCGGCGACCGGGCGCGCGAGGTCTATGGCCATGATCTGCTGCTGCTGCGGCCGGACATGCACATCGTCTGGCGCGGCAATCGCCTCACGGAGCAACAGGACGGGCTTGCGCGCATGGCGGCGGGATACATTCCGTATCCGCGCGCCCGCGTGGCCTGATGCCATAAGATTGAGATAACGGGATTGGGGAGGACAGACATGAACCGGCTCGACGCGGTGCTGGAAGAACTGGTGACGGCCAACCGCATCCTCGCCCGCGAGGGCATCGTCGATTCCTTCGGCCATGTCAGCGTGCGCCATCCGGACAATCCGCAGCGCTTCCTGCTCTCGCGCGCCCGCGCGCCGGAGCGGATCGAAGTGGCGGACATCATGGAATTCACCCTCGAAGGTGAAGCCATCGCGCCGCAAGACCGCAAGCCCTATCTCGAGCGCTTCATCCATGGCGCGATCTACGAGGCGCGCTCCGACGTGATGTCCGTGGTGCACAACCACTCGCCGAGCGTCATCCCCTTCAGCGTGACGGACCAGCCGCTGCGGCCGATCGTGCATATGGGCGCCTCCATCGGCCATGAAGTGCATACGTGGGACTCGCAGGACAAGTTCGGCGACACCGACCTGCTCGTGAGCAATATCGAGATGGGCCGCGATCTCGCAGCGTTT
>DATMEW010000089.1:0-4839 GCA_035556495.1 Xanthobacteraceae bacterium
GGAGCTGCCGCAGCAACCATCGGCTGGGCGGCCTGATAGGCATAAGGGTCGTAGCCGGGCTGCCCCTGATAGCCGGCATATCCCTGGCCGGCGAAGCTGGAGGCGAAAACCGGAGTCTGTCCCGGCGCCGAGCGAATGGGAATCGGCCGTTGCAGGCAGCCGGAGAGGGCAATGCCGAGCGCAAGCAATACTGAGGCACGGCCGAGCCGCATCGCGCGAATCCAATCGAAATCTGCTGCCGGATTAACAACTCATCAAGGTTAACAAAGCCTGACCTCCCGGGAGGTTCGAGGACCCGGCGTTAACGAGGTGGAAACCATAACGGACCGTAAACTCGCCCCAACTCGAATCCTTCCGACAGCGTCCGGGCGGCTCCAATGCAACGCTTCGATCACCGTGCTCCCTTCGGGACCGACTTCGACAACCGGATCGCTCCCTACCGGGCGGAGCGCTCGTCCGTGCCGGCCGATGAACTCGATCTTCGCGCGCTCGGCCTTGCGTTGTGGAGCCGGCGGCTGCTGATTGCCGGCGCCACGCTGGCGGTGGCCATGCTTACATTCGTCGGGTTGATGTTCGTGACGCCGACCTACAAGGCCGAAACGCGCGTGCTCTATGAGGCGAGGGAGAGCGTGTTCCTTCGGCCCGACGCTGACCGGACCCAGGACCGGGCGGTGGTCGATGCGGAGGCTGTCACCAGCCAGGTGCAACTCATCCAGTCCCGTGATCTCGCGCTCGGCGTGATCCGCGACCTGAAGTTGGGCGAACTGCCGGAATTCGACCCCATGCGCCGGTCCGGCTCGCCGCTCCAGGTGCTGCTCAGTCTGGTCGGGCTGGGAAGTGACCCCATCGCCATGAGTCCGGAAGACCGGGTTCTGCGCGCCTTCTCCGAACGGCTGACGGTGTATACGGTGGATCGCTCCCGCGTCATCGCCATCGAATTCGAGTCCCGGAATGCCGAGCTTGCGGCGCGCGTCGCCAATGCGGTCGCCGAGGGCTATCTCAAGCTGCAACAGGAGGCCAAGCTCGGCCAGAACCGCGCGGCCACCCAGTTCCTGGCCGGCGAGATCGCCAGTCTGCGTCCCAAGGTCGAAGCCGCCGAAGCCAAGGTGGAACAGCAGCGCGCCAACACCAACCTGCTGTTCGGCACCAACAACACCACGCTCTCCAACCAGCAGCTCGGCGACTATAACGCGCAGGTGGCGCAGGTGCGCGCGCAGAGGGCGGATGCGGAAGGCAAGGCGCGCCTCGTTCGCGAGACCCTGCGCTCCGGCGGGCCGCTGGAATTCAATGACATCGTCAATTCGGATGTGCTGCGGCAACTGACCCAGCAGCGGGTGTCGCTGGCCGCGCAACTCGCCGAACAGTCCTCCACGCTGCTGCCGCTGCATCCGCGCATCAAGGAGCTGAATGCCCAGCTCGGCACGCTGGAGCGCCAGATGCGGACGGAGGCCGAGCGGCTGGCGCGCGCGCTGGAGAATGAGGCCCGTGTCGCGGGCGCGCGTATGGAGTCCCTGCTGACCGGCCTTGACCAGCTCAAGAAGCAGGCTTCCGCGACCAACGAGCAGGATGTCGGCCTTCGTGCGCTGGAACGGGATGCAAAGTCCCAGCGCGATCTGCTGGAATCCTATCTCGCCAAGTATCGCGAGGCGGCGGCGCGGGACAATCTCGATGCATCCTCCGCCGATGCCCGCATCATCTCCCGCGCCGTGCCGGCCTCGATCCCGGCATGGCCGAAGAAGATTCCGACGACCGTGATCGCAGCCCTCGGCACGATGCTGCTGTTGATCGCAATCATCCTCACCGGCCAGTTGCTGAGCGGTCCGACCGTCGCGGCGGCCTCATATCGCGATGGGCCGCAGGAGCGCCCCGCAACGACCGGCTGGCGTCGCTGGTTCAGTCGGCGTGAGCGCGAGGCATCGGCGCGTCCGGTCGCGGTGACTCCCCGGATGTCCTATCAGGAGGCCGTTGAATGGCTCGCGGCAGACATTCGCAAGGAAGGCAGCGGTCGTGTGACGGTCGTTGGCGCGGCAGGCGGCATCGTGACCGGCAATACCGCGCTGGCGCTCGCTCGCAACCTCAGCCAGCAATCGCGCGTGGTTCTGGTGGATCTGGCGCCCCGCGAAACCGAGGCCGCGCCGGCCTTCGGCCGGGCCGGACAGCCGCGCGGCCTGGCGGATCTGGCTCGCGGCCGAGCGTCCTTCAGCGATATCATCCGGCGGGATACGACATCGCAGGCTCACGTCATCGTCGCCGGCGGGCGTGCCGGGGAAATCGCCGCAACCATCGACTCGCACCGTGTGAAGATGGCGATGGAAGCTCTGGCGCGCAGCTACGATCATGTCATCGTGGATGCAGGCTTTGCGACGGATGCGCCGCTCGGCCGGCTTTCAGGCTTTGCGCCCCGCGCCGTTCTGGTCTCGCAGGATCTGGATGGCGAAGCGACCAGAGCCGTGCGCGAGCATCTGCTTCAGGCCGGCTTCACCACCGTGACGGTGATCACCGGACAGAGTGCCGCGCCGGAGCCGGCCGTGCGCCGGGCCCGCCGCGCGGCGTGACGCGGCAAAAGGAATCGCGCCGGCAATTATTCCCGGGATTCGTTGCGCCATGCGCGCAACCGGCGCAGCAACTGCACCGTTTCCCACAGCGCCGGCGTTTCCTTGATGAGACGCTTTGCGCCGGCGGCGGCGCCGAAGGCGTTGGCGGCAAGCCTGCCAAGAGCCGACGTGGGGACGAAGGTGTCCACAAGCGGTTCGGGCTCGTTGCAGAACAGCGTCTTGTAGGTGGCCTGCCCGACGCCGAGATCGAAAATTTCGACGCCGCGCTCCGCGCAATTGGCGATCATGTTGACCAGCAGCACCAGACCGGGGCTCTGACGCGCGTGGGGACCGTTCGTGTAGGTGTTGAACATGCACGAGAACCGGCGGCCGTCGCATGCGCCGGCAAACATGGCGATGATCTCGCCTTCGGCCTCGATCGCGTGAATTTCGATGGCCGGGCGGCCCTCAGTAAGGCGCGCATTGGACGCGGTGCGAATGAACTCCATGACGCCGGGCTCGGCGAAGACGTTCGGAAGGCCCTGCGCGGCCAAATGCGCGGCCTTGTCGGTGGTGAAGACGTCAAGGATCCGCGTGACCTCTGCGGGCTTGGAGGCCACGAAATACCGATAGTTCTCAAGCTTGGCGAGCTTGCGCTCCTTTGAGCGCAGATGGTTGGATTTGATGGCCGGCGCCAGCACCGTTGCGCGGGCATCGCCTTTTGCCGGGGTGAGGTCGAGTCTGGCGCAGGGCTCGGACGGCTTCGGTGCCAACTGTGCCAGCGGGTTGCCGATGCCATCCCATGTCACGGGCTGCCGATACAGCGCGACGAGATCGATGCCATGTTCCTGGGCGACGCGGCCAACGATGGCTTCGACTTCGGGCCGGCTGATGGAGGCCGCAGCCTGCCGGTCCCAAAGGCCGAGATTGAAATTGACATGCTTGCCACCCAGAAAATGCAGGATGTTGAGTGGTCGCCGGATACTGCGCCCCATCGGCAGGAGAAAGGCGGGACTGCCATCCTGACGGGTGCCGACAATGATGAATGGCTTGACGCCCGAGCGGACGCCGACCTCCGCCTGCCAGGCGTGGAGCAGTTCGAAGCATTGATACGGCGTTGCGATGCCGTGCGCGGTCAGCTGGCGCCATGGCGCTTGCGCCGCCTCGAAGCTGGATAGCACCGTGACGCTGACGGGGCTTCCGCCAACGAAGCATTCCACGGAGGACGGCGCGTTAACCGCGTCTTTTGCGAGGGCAGACATTCAACACCCGAAATAGAGGAAATACTGCGACTTTCTGTCCAAACCTTGCAAAGAAATATCAATAAAGCGTTGGGACATTCTTCGAAAATGGTGCCGATCGTCTGAAAGTGGAGCAATGAGCAAAATCAGTCATGACGTGATCCGCTTCGGGCTTGAGACACTTTACTTCAGCGGGGCTTATCGTCTGCTTCAGCCGCTCGCAGGGGGGATTGGCGCGATCCTGATGCTGCATCATGTGCGCCCCGGACGGCCCGATCTGTTCCAGCCGAACAGGCTTCTCGAAGTGACGCCGGATTTTCTCGAACAGGTCATTCTCGAACTGAAGGCGATGGATATCGACATCGTCTCGCTGGACGCGATGCACCACCGGGTGTCGCAGGGAAAGTCCGGCCGGCGGTTTGTGGCCTTCACGCTCGACGATGGTTACCGTGACGTGAAGGAACATGGTTATCCGATCTTCAAGAAATACAACGTGCCCTTCGCGATGTATGTCGCGACCAGTTTTCCGGAGCGGCTCGGCGAATTGTGGTGGCTGGCGCTCGAAGCCGTCGTCGCCCGGAACGATCATGTCACGCTGACAATGGATGGCACGCAGCGCACGTTCGCCTGCGCCTCCGTCGATGGCAAACGGGCAGCATTTGCGGAGACTTACTGGTGGCTCCGCCAGCGAGCCACGGAAGATGACCTGCGGGAGGCAATCCGGGATCTTGCGGCGCGCTATGAGGTGGATATCTTGGCCTTCTGCGCGGAACTGTGCATGGACTGGGACGAGCTTGCGGACATGGCGCGGGACCCGCTTGTCACCATCGGTGCGCATACGGTCAATCATTTCATCCTCAAGAAGGTGCCAGACGACGTGGTGCGCGCTGAAATGCGCATGAGTAGCGCGGCTATCGAGGCGCGGCTCGGGCAGCGCCCGGAGCATTTCGCCTATCCCGTGGGGGATGCGACGGCGGCGGGGCCGCGGGAATTCCGCATTGCCTCCGAACTCGGCTTCAAGACTGCGGTGACGACCCGGCCGGGTGTGATCTTCCCGGAGCATC
>DATMEW010000090.1:0-33771 GCA_035556495.1 Xanthobacteraceae bacterium
CGAGGCGGCCGGCGCGGCGCTATCTGCGGCCTCTGGTCGGGCTGCTGCTGCCGGTCGGGCTGGCGGCTTTCTGGGAACTGGCGGTGTATTTCGGCTGGTCCAACGGCCGCCTCGTTCCGCCGCCCTCGGTCATCTATCAGACTTTCGCTGAACTGGCCGAAGCCGGCGAGCTTCAGTATCACGCGGCAGCCACGATCTGGCGCGTGTTCGCCGGCTTTCTCTGCGGCGTCGCCGCCGGCACGCTGGCCGGCGCCGTCACCGGCTATTCCGCCTGGTCGCATCGCGTGCTGGACCCGACGCTTCAGGCTTTGCGCTCCATTCCATCCATCGCCTGGGTACCGCTGTTCATCCTCTGGTTCGGCATCTTCGAAGCGTCGAAGATCATCCTCATCGCGGTCGGCGTGTTCTTTCCGGTCTATCTCGGCGTCATGGGCGCGGTGATGTCGGTGGATCGCAAGATCGTCGAGGTCGGCCGCGCCTTCCGCCTGTCCGGCTTCGCCATGGTGCGGCGCATCCTGCTGCCAGCCGTGTTGCCGGCCTATGTGCTGTCGCTGCGCGCGGGGCTCGGCCTCGGCTGGATGTTCGTTGTCGCGGCGGAATTTCTCGGCGCTTCCACGGGCCTCGGCTTTCTGCTGATCGACGGCCAGCAGCTTGGCAAGCCGGCGCAGATCGTCGCAGCCATCGTCGCCTTCGCCATCCTCGGCAAGGTCAGCGATGCGCTGCTGGCCGCAGCAGCGGCGCCGTTCCTACGCTGGGAAGATCGCTTCGCGCGGCACTGAGAGGGATTTTCCGTGCTTCAGCTCGAACACGTCAGCAAGACCTACCCCAATGGGGTCCATGCGCTGGAAAACGTCACGGTGGATATTCCCATCGGCGAAATCCTCGCCGTCGTGGGCGGCTCGGGCTGCGGCAAATCCACGATGCTGCGCGCCATCGCCGGGCTCGATCCCGCCAGCAGCGGCCGCATCATGCTGAACGGCGACCGCATCACCGCGCCCCATGAGAAGATCGGCATCATCTTCCAGGAGCCGCGCCTGCTGCCGTGGCTGACGGTGGCTGAGAATGTCGGCTTCGGACTTGAGGACCGGCCGAAGGCGGAGCGGCGCACACGCGTCGCCGCCGCGCTCGAGCGGGTCGGCCTCAGCGACAAGGCCGATGTCTGGCCGCGCGAATTGTCCGGCGGGCAGGCCCAGCGCGTCGCCATCGCCCGCGCGCTCGCGCCCCGGCCGGAGGTGCTGCTGCTCGACGAGCCGTTCTCGGCACTCGACGCCTTCACGCGCGCGGACCTCCAGGATCATCTGCTGACACTGTGGGCCGATTCCAGACCCACGCTCGTCATGGTGACTCATGACGTAGAGGAAGCCGTGGTCCTGGCGGACCGCATTCTCGTGATGCGTCCCCGGCCCGGCCGCATCTTCGAGGAAATCGCCGCCGACCTGCCGCGGCCGCGGGACCGCCAGTCCGCCGGCTTCGACTTCGTCAAGCGGCGCGTGCTGGCGGCGCTGGACCGGTCGCTGGAGCGGAGCACCGTCACCGATGCCGGCCACACCACCGCCGAGGCCGGCGCGGGCAACTGGTGGTGAACGAACACGCGCGGCGGACGCTTGGCGCGCCGCGCCGGCGTCTCTGGATCATTTTCGCGTTTCCTTGAATCGCGAAAATGATCCAGCTCCTTGCATTGACGCGCTTTCTTTACGCGAACCGGTATCCACTTCGCTCGAAAACGCTCTATGGTCCGCGCACCATCTGCCAGAAGGATTGACCCCATGGATGCCGCCACTCTCCGCGCCATGCAGGCGCCCATCAAGGACCGCTACAAGGAGAATGCCGAAGCGGCTTTCATCACGCTGAAAGCCAGAGGCACGCTGGACGACCAGTCCATCGCCTGCAAGGTGGAGACCGGCCGCGCGCTCGCGGTCGCGGGTCTGCATCCCGCCACCGGCGGCAGCGGCATGGAGTTGTGCTCCGGCGACATGCTGCTGGAAGCGCTGGTGGCCTGCGCCGGCGTCACGCTCAAGGCCGTCGCCACGGCCATCGACGTGCCGCTGACCTCCGGCACCGTGTCGGCCGAGGGCGATCTCGACTTTCGCGGCACGCTCGGTGTCGACCGGGAAGCGCCTGTCGGCTTCGCCGCCATCCGGCTGCGCTTCGATGTCGAGACCGACGCCCCGCAGGACAAGCTGGACCAATTGCTCAAGCTGACCGAGCGTTACTGCGTGGTCTATCAGACCCTGCGCGCCGGCCCGCCGATCGACGTGAAGCTCGCGCGCGGCTGACACCGCGCGGGGTTCCATACAATCGCGCTGTGAGGCAACCTGCGAAGGCCGTCATTCCCTGATGGCCTTCAGCGCATAGAGCGCCTCCAGCGCCTCGCGCGGCGACATCTCGTCGGGGTTCAATCCCGCCAGCCTGTCGAGCACGGGCGAAGGCGTAACCTCGGCCTCCGGGGCCGGCGGGCCGGCGGCGAACAGCGGTAGATCCTCGAAGCCGCGCGGCGCGGCGCGATGCTCCGCTTCCAGCTTCGCCAGAACCACCTTGGCCCGGGCGATGACGCTGGCGGGCAGCCCCGCGAGCTTCGCGACCTGAATGCCGTAGCTGCGATCCGCAGCGCCCGGCACGACCTCGTGCAGGAACACCACCTCGCCCTGCCACTCCTGCACGCGCACCGTCGCGTTGAACAGCCGGGCCAGCTTGCCGGCGAGTTCGGTGAGTTCGTGATAATGGGTCGCGAACAGCGCGCGGCAGCGGTTGCTCTCGTGCAGATGCTCGATGGTGGCCCAAGCGATGGAAAGGCCGTCGAAGGTCGCGGTGCCGCGTCCGATCTCGTCGAGGATGACCAGCGCGCGCGGCCCCGCCTGATTGAGGATCGCGGCGGTCTCGACCATCTCCACCATGAAGGTCGAGCGCCCGCGCGCAAGATCGTCCGCCGCACCGACGCGGGAGAACAGCCGGTCGATGACGCCGATGCGCGCCCGCCGGGCCGGCACATAGCCGCCCATCTGCGCCATCACCGCGATTAACGCATTTTGGCGCAAGAAGGTGGACTTGCCGGCCATGTTGGGGCCGGTCAGCAGCCAGATGCGGCCGGCCTCCCCCGGCTTCGGCGGCGACAGGTCGCAATCGTTGGCGACGAACGGGCCGCCCTCGATCTGCAACGCCTGCTCCACCACGGGATGGCGACCGCCCTCGACGATGAAATCATGCGTGTCGGCGATCTCGGGGCGGACATAGCCGCACTGCACGGCAAGCGCCGCCAGCGCTGCCGTGACGTCGATGGCGGCGAGCGCTGCGGCCGCCGCCTTGATCGCCTCCGCCGCCGCCATCACCAATGCGGCGAGCCGCTCGAAAATGTCCAGTTCGATGCCGAGCGCACGCTCGCCGGCACTGGCGATCTTCGATTCCAGTTCGCCAAGCTCCGTGGTGGTGAAGCGCACCTGCCCCGCGAGGGTCTGGCGATGGATGAAGGCCGCGTTGAGCGGCGGCGCCATCAGCTTCTCGCCGTGCTGGGCCGTGACCTCAACGAAATAACCGAGGACATTGTTATGGCGGATCTTCAGCGCCTTCACGCCGGTCTCGTCGGCATAGCGCGCCTGCAGGGCGGCGATGACGCGGCGAGATTCGTCACGCAGCGCCCGCGCCTCGTCCAATGCGCCGTCATGACCCGTGCGCACGAAGCCGCCGTCGCGCTTGAGCAGCGGCAGCTCCTCCGCCAGCGCCGCCGCAAGGCCCGCCGCGAGCGAGGCGGCCGGCTCGCGCAAACCGGCAACGGCGGTATTCAGTTCATCCGGCAGCCGATCCGCTTGCGACAATCGCTGCGCAACATCGCGCGCCGCGGCAATGCCGTCGCGAATGGCGGCAAGGTCGCGCGGCCCGCCCCGCCCCATCACCAGCCGCGTCAGCGCCCGGGCGAAATCCGGCGCGGCTTTCAACTGCCGCCGCACATCGTCGCGCAGGCCGGCATCCGCCACCAGATGCGCCACCGCGTCGAGCCGGGCCTCAATGCCCACGCGATCCGTCAGCGGCGCGGCGAGCCGCTGCGCGAACAGCCGCGAGCCTCCGGCCGTGAGCGTGCGGTCCAGCGTCGCCAGCAGCGAACCTTTCGTCTCGCCGGACAACGTGCGCATCAGTTCGAGATTGGCGCGCGTCGCCTGATCGATGGCGAGCGTGGCGCCCTGCGCCTCCCGCAACGGCGGCGACAGCGGCGGCCGCGAACCGAGCTGGGTGCGCTCGACATAGGTGACGCAGGCCGCGGCGGCCGTCAGTTCGAGCCGGGAGAAGCTGCCGAACGCCTCGCTGGTCGCCACCGCGAAATAATCCGCAAGCCGCCGCTCCGCGGTCGCGCCGTCGAACACGTCGCGGCCGAGCGGCGCGACCGCCGGCAGGGAGCGCCAGTAAGATGCAAGCTCGGCATCGCCATAGAGCGCATCCGAAACGATGACCTCGCCGGGCTCGATCCGCGCGATCTCCGCGGACAGGTTCATCGGCTCGCATTCCGCGAGACGGAATTCGCCGGTGGAGATATCGATCCAGGCCAGCGCGAAGGGACCGGCGCCATCGCCGCGCCCCCGCGCCACCGCCAGCAGATAGTTGTTGCGCCGCGCGTCGAGCAGCGTGTCCTCGGTCAGCGTGCCCGGCGTGACAAGCCGCACCACGTCGCGGCGCACGACGCTCTTGGCCCCGCGCTTCTTCGCTTCGGCCGGGTCCTCCATCTGCTCGCAGACGGCGACGCGATGCCCCAGCGCGATGAGGCGATGCAGATATTCGTCGGCGCGATGGATCGGCACGCCGCACATCGGAATGTCCTGCCCGAGATGCTTGCCGCGCTTGGTCAGTACGATCCCGAGGGCGCGGGAGGCGACCTCCGCGTCCTCGAAGAACAGCTCATAGAAATCCCCCATCCGGTAGAACAGCAGACTGTCCGGATTGGCGGTCTTGATCTCGATATATTGCTCCATCATCGGCGAGGGGCGCGTCGCCGCCTCGGCCGCTGTCGCCGGTGCTGTTTGGTCGTCGGGCCGGGCATCCATGGCCGGGGACGCTAAGCCATGACAGGGGCAAGGGAAACCCGGACAGGGCGGAAACCCCCAGCGCTGTGGGCTGCGGTGGATATCCTCAGGGCCGCGCAGCGGGCGACGGCGTCCGCTCCATCGCCGCGGTGCCGGACGAAGACTTGGGGCATGGGCTTCATCTTCGGCGCTCCGGTGCCGGCGGCAAAAGAAAAAGGCCGCCGCGATCTCGCGACGGCCTTCCCTGATCCTTGAGAAAACGCTGCCTACTCGACTTCGAGGCTGCGCTTGAGGCCGGAAATCATCGAGGTCTCGATGAGGCGTTCGCGGGCGCGCGAGGGGTCCTGCGCAATCGTGACCAGCTCCGCCAGCCGCTCCCGCGCCACCGCCGGGTCCTGCTCGTCCAGCAGTTGCTTGTTGCGGATCGACATCTTCTGAACCTGCTCGATGGTGGCGGAGCGGCGCTGGCGGGAATAGAGGTCCATCAGGCTCTCGTCCTCGCCGCGCCAGACACGGCCAAGCTTGTCGGTCAGGTTGATGGCGTCATGAATGCCGCTGTTGAGGCCGAAACCGCCGAGCGGGTTGTTCAGATGGGCGGCGTCGCCGGCCAGCAGCACGCGGCCGTCGCGGAAATTCTTCGCGACGCGCTGATGCACCCGGTAAATGCTCTTGTAGCGCACCTCATAGGGCTCCGGCTTGGCCAGCACGCCCTGCATGGAGCGCTCGACATTCTCCTCGGCCAGCAGCACTTCGTCCGGCGTGTTTGGGTCCCCCGGGAAGGCCACGCGCCACAGCCCCGGCGCGCCGTCGTCCGGCACCTTGAAGATCGCCGCCCATGAAACAGGATCGGACACATAGCAGTTCATGGCGAAGCCATGGGCGCCGAGATCATAGGGCGTCGACACCACGACGAAGAATTCCGGCCAGGTGAAGCCCTCGAATTCCACCGAGGTCCCCTTGCGGATGACGCTGCGGCCGCCATCGGCGCCGATCAGCCAGGACGCCTCGATCTGCCCGGCCTCGCCATTGGCCTCGAACGACACCGTGACGCTGTCGGCATTCTGGACATAGCCGGTGACGCGATGGCCGAAGCGGATGTCCGCGTCGGTCTCCTCGCGGATGATATCGAGCTGGATCGGCGTCAGGCGATGCTGCTCCAGATGCAGACGATAAGGATAGGGCGTCAGGTCCGCGATCATGCCGAGGTCGAATTCAGCGATCAGGTCGCCCGGCCGGTTGCGCACCTGCCATTTGCGGACCGGGATGCCGGTCTTGTGCATCCGCTCGGTGATGCCGTAGGGCGCCATCATTTCCAGCGTCGGCGGATGAAACGAGCCGGCCCGCAGGTCGTGGGTCAGCGCCGGCTCCGCTTCCAGCAGCACGACAGGAATGCCCTGCTTGGCGAGCGCCAGCGCGCTCATCAGGCCGGTCGGACCGGCGCCGGCAACAACTACGGGCAACTTGGACATCGATGAACGCCTCTCAAGGGCTGACCGCGCCCAACGGCGCCCGCCAGCGGTAAAACCGACCCTCCTCCCTGAACGGAATGGAGCCCGACCAGCGGGCTCCATGGAACTTCTCGATGGGGCGATGCGCGACCGCCGCGGTCACTTCACCAGCTTGGCGCCGGTGAGCTTTTCGAGGTTCTTGTAATAGACCTTTTCCTTGTCTTCCTTGGACAGGTCAAGCTCCTCAAGAATGCGCAGGGTCTCGCGGATATAGCCCGGGCCCTTTTCGGGATCGAATGGGCAGTCCGACGCGAAGATCACCTTGTCCATGGGGAAGAACTCGAAGCCGCAGACCATGGCGGCCTTGGAGCCGAAAGTGGCGGTGTCGGCGTAGAAGTCCTGCTTGAAATAATCGAGCGGACGCTTCTTCATGCTCTTGCGCAGCGAGACATAGTCCTCGTCCGAGGTACGGCTGCCGAGTTGGTCCCAGCCGGGTCCGATGCGGCCTTCGAGGATCGGCACGATGGCGCCGAAATGGTGCACGATGAGCTTCAGGTCGGGGTTGTTGTCGATGGTCTTGGAGAACACGAGGCGCGACATCGCCGCCGCGGTCTCGTAGGGCCAGCCGAAGGTCCACCAGATCTCGTAGAGCGATTTCTTCTCGTCGAGATAGTCCGGCATGTTGGCGCCGCGAGCGGGATGAATCCAGACCGGCTTGCCGAGATCGTTCATCTTCTTGAAGAAATCGGCGAATTCCGGCCGGTCGAGCGGCTTGCCGTTGACGTTGGTATAAATCTGGACGCCCAGCGCGCCGAGATCCTTGATCGCGCGCTCGGCCTCCTTGACGCCGGCGTCGGGGGCGTCGAGCGAGACCTGGGCCACAAAGCCGGGAAATTCGTCGGGATGCTTCTGGCAGATTTCGGCGAAGCCGTCGTTGATGAGCTTGCTGAGTTCGTTGAGCTGCTCGCCCTGCACGAGATTCTCGATCGGCGGCATCGCATAGGAGATGACCTGGGAATAGTCAGGGAACTGACCCATCATCTTGCGGCGCACGTCAAGGTCGTAGATCGCGGGGATGCCACGCATCCGCTTGCCGATATCGGCGAAATTCGCGGCGTTCTTCTGGGTCCATTCGAAAAATGCGTTCGGAATGAAATGGCAGTAGGCGTCGACACGCATCATCAGGCAATCCTCCGGGCATGGGCCGATTTTGGGCCGATCCGCCGGGTCTCTGGCCGGGCTCGGCAATCGACGTGACTACCCCTTCGGTGGCGCGGAGTCCATGTCCAGTCACACGGGAAACGTACGCTCAGCGCGGCGCCATGCGGATCGCGCCGTCGAGGCGGATCACCTCGCCGTTCAGATAAGGATTGGTGACGCAGGTCAGCGCCAGATCCGCGAATTCCTCCGGCCGGCCGAGGCGCTTCGGGAACGGGATCGACGCCCCGAGGCTGTCCTGGGCCTCCTTCGGCAGGGTGCCGAGCAGCGGGGTGTGGAAGATGCCCGGCGCGATCACCATGGAGCGGATGCCGAACTGGGCGAATTCCCGCGCCACAACGATATTCAGCGCCACGATGCCGCCCTTGGACGCCGCATAGGGCGCCTGGCCGATCTGCCCCTCATAGGCGGCCACGGAGGCCGTGGAGAGGATGACGCCCCGCTCGCCGTCCGCGAGAGGCTCCAGCTTCTGCATCTCCGCGGCAACCAGCCGGATCATGTTGAAGGTGCCGATCAGATTGATGCGGATGACCAGCTCGAAATCTTCGAGCGGCATCGGCCCATCCTTGCTGACGATGCGGCGCGCGGGACCCATTCCGGCGCAATTGACGAGGATGCGGGCGGGGCCGTTCTTCGCCGCCGCGCCGGCGATGGCCTCCGCGACCTGCGCGGAATTTGTCACGTCGCAGGCAAAGGCGCTCGCGCCGATTTTCGCAGCGGTCTCCCGGGCCAGATCGATGTTGAGATCGAACAGCGACACCTTGGCGCCGGCCTTCGCCAGCGCCTCCGCCGCGGCCGCGCCAAGTCCCGATGCGCCGCCCGTCACGATGGCGGCCTGACCCTCGATTTGCATTGACCGGCTTCCTTCCCGTTGGCTGCGGCGCGGCCGCTGTCCTGACAACGATTGCGCGACACGTCGATTGTTATGTCCCATAGCCATTCTGTCCGATCCCGGCAGCCGGTCAAGCGCGGCCCCGCGCAGCACCCCGCGAACTCCGGCCTTGCGCCCGCGCGGGCTGCCCACTACCTCAGGTGGAGTATTCAGCCGCTCCGGCAGGACAGGTCGCGACCCATGGATGGATTGAAGTTCATCGCGCTCGACGCGGAGGATCTCGCAGTCGTCTCTGCCCATGTGCAGGACGCGGAAGTCATCGTCCGGGATGTGATCTGGCGTCCGCAGGAGCACCGGCTCATCATGGCGCTGGCGCGGTTCGACTGGCTCGCCGCCGCAACGGAGCCGCCGCAACTGCGGCGCTGCCGCAGCGCGCTCCGGTTCGAGCGGGTCGTTTCCCTGAAAGGCCGCAACATCGATCCGGCCGCCAGGGACCTGCAGCTCAATCTCCTTGCCGTGGAATTCCACGAGACGGATGCGCCGGGCGGGATCGTCACCCTGCTGTTCGAGGACGACGTGACGTTGCGGCTGGAGGTGGAGTGTCTGGAGGCCGAGCTGGCGGATCTCGGCGAGGCCTGGACCGTGAATGCCCGCCCCGACCATCCGGAAATTCAGGACGATCTCGCGGCTCCCTGAGCCGCGCCCCGCTGGCCTCCAGCGGCCAGGGTTGACGGGTCCGCTCCACCGGGCCATTCACCGCCCGAACAGTGCCGGACCTTCCATGCCGATCCGCCTCGACAGCCGCTCGCCCGATTTCGCAACGCGCTTCCGCGCCTTTCTCGCGACCAAGCGGGAAAGCGCGGCGGACGTGGAAACCACCGTCCGCGACATCGTCGCGCAGGTCGCCGCCCATGGCGACGAGGCGCTCGTCGCCTTCACCAACCGGTTCGACCGGGTCAACCTGACAGCCGGGCAACTGCGCGTCGCCGCCGCCGAGATCGACGCCGCCGAAGCCGCCTGCGACCCCCAGGCCATCGCCGCCCTGAAGCTCGCGCGGGACCGCATCGAGGTTTTCCATCGCCGGCAGATGCCGAAGGACGACCGCTTCACCGACGCCCTCGGGGTCGAACTCGGCCACCGCTGGACCGCCATCGAGGCGGTCGGGCTCTATGTGCCCGGCGGCACCGCCGCCTATCCCTCCTCCGTCCTGATGAACGCCGTGCCCGCCAAGGTCGCCGGCTGCCCCCGCCTCGTCATGGTGGTGCCGGCTCCGGACGGGGTGCTGAATCCGCTGGTGCTGGCCGCCGCGAAACTCGCGGGCGTGGATGAAGTCTACCGGGTCGGCGGGGCGCAGGCGGTGGCGGCGCTCGCCCATGGCACCGACACCATCGCGCCGGTCGCCAAGATCGTCGGGCCGGGCAACGCCTATGTGGCCGCCGCCAAGCGGCTGGTCTTCGGCAAGGTCGGCATCGACATGATCGCCGGGCCGTCCGAAGTGCTGATCCTGTCCGACCGGGACGGGAATCCCGACTGGATCGCGGCCGACCTGCTGGCCCAGGCCGAACACGACACCGCGGCCCAGTCCATCCTCATCACCGACGATGCGGCGCTGGCCGCCGAGGTCGAAAAGGCCGTGGCGTCCCAGCTCGCCACCCTGCCCCGCGCAGAAGTGGCCGGCGCGTCGTGGCGGGATTTCGGCGCGATTATTCTTGTCGAATCCCTCGATGCCGCCATTCCGCTGGTGGACGCCATCGCCCCCGAGCATCTCGAAATCGCATCGGGCGACGAGGAGCGCCTCGCCGGCGCGATCCGCAATGCCGGAGCGATCTTCCTCGGGCCCCACACGCCGGAGGCCATCGGCGACTATGTCGGCGGCTCCAACCACGTGCTGCCCACGGCCCGCTCGGCGCGCTTTTCCTCCGGCCTCGGCGTGCTGGATTTCATGAAACGCACCTCGATCCTGAAATGCGGCCCCGACCAGCTCCGCGCCCTCGGCCCGGCCGCCGTGACGCTGGGCGAGGCGGAGGGCTTGCAGGCCCATGCCCGCTCCGTCGCGATGCGGATGAACTGAACGGGCCGCCGAACGAACCATCGGGCGGCCCGGCGGCCGCGGATATGGCATAAGACCGGCTGTGTCCGCGCCACGCCGGAACGAGCACCGCCATGTCACCTCAACGCCGAACGGATTCCAGCGGACAGCGCCTGATCGACGTGGTCCTCGACGACGCCTCGATCGGGCGGACCAATCCGGACGTCGAACACGAGCGCACGGTGGCGATTCACGACCTGCTGGAGGACAACGCTTTCGCGCCGGCGAGCGAGCTGCCGGGTCCCTATCGCCTGCATCTGAGCATTTCCGGGGCCCGGCTGATTTTCGACATCCGCACGGCCGACGATGCGCCGGTCATCGCTCACCATCTGTCGCTGGCGCCCCTGCGGCGGGTGGTGCGGGATTATTATCTCGTCTGCGACAGCTATTACGAGGCGATCCGCCGCAGCACCGCCGAGCGGATCGAAGCGCTCGACATGGGCCGCCGCGGCCTGCACGACGAAGGCTCCCGGCTTCTGATGGAGCGGCTCAAGGCCAAGGTGACGATGGATTTCGTCACCGCCCGCCGCCTGTTCACGCTGGTCTGCGTGCTGCACTGGAAGGGCTGACGGCCATGACGCGGCCCCCCACCCCCCGGCCCCAGGCCGTGCTGTTCGCCTGCGGCTTCAATTCGGTGCGCTCGCCCATGGCGGCCGCGCTGTTGCGGGCGCAGCACCCCGGCGACATCTATGCCCGCTCCGCCGGCGTCCGCAAACAGGACCTCGACAGCTTCGCGACGGCCGCCATGGCCGAAGCCGGCATCGACATTTCCGGCCATGTTCCCGTAACGTTTCAGGAGCTCGACGACTGGGAGGGGCTGAATTTCGACCTGATCGTGACTCTGTCTCCCGAAGCTCATCACCGCGCGCTGGACCTGACGCGGACCGATGCAGCGGAAGTGGAATACTGGCCGACGCCCGACCCCACGGCAGCGGAAGGCACCCGCGACCAGCGACTGGCAGCCTATCGCGAGGTCCGGGACTATCTCGCCCAGCGCATTCGGGAGCGCTTCGGAACGCCATAGCGCCCTTCCCAGGTGATGGATTCAAAGCCAGACGACTCTCAGTTGTTGTTCCAGCGTGGTTTTTTCGCGCGAAAACACGAGAGGTGGGCGGTTGTCCCCGCAATCGCCTTCCGATACGGTCCGCCCGTTTTCAGCGGCCCACCCTGCCGCGCCAGACAGGTCAGACCAGGCTCCATGATCGGCCGCCCGAAACTCGTGCTCGCTTCGGCCTCGCCACGTCGGCTGAGCCTCATCAGCCAGATCGGCATCGAGCCGGACGCGCTGCGCGCGACCGATCTCGACGAGACGCCGAAGCGCGGCGAACTGCCCCGCGCCTGCGCGAACCGTCTCGCCCAGGCCAAGGCGGAAGCCGCGCTCGCCTCCATCCGCGCCGATGAGGAATTGCAGGGCGCCTATATCATTGCCGCAGACACCGTGGTCGCGGTCGGACGCCGCATCCTGCCCAAGGCGGAACTGCTGGACGAGGCCGCGCAATGCCTGCGGCTGCTCTCCGGCCGCAACCACCGGGTCTATACGGCCGTCTGCATGGTGACGCCGAAAGAGTCGTTCAGACAGCGCCTCGTGGAAACGCGGGTGCGCTTCAAGCGCCTGTCCGAGCGTGACATGGAAGCCTATCTCGCGTCCGGCGAATGGCGCGGCAAGGCCGGCGGATATGCGGCGCAAGGCATCGCCGGCGGCTTCATCGTCAAGATGGTCGGCTCCTATTCGAACGTGGTCGGCCTGCCGCTTTATGAGACCATGTCGCTGCTGGCCGGCGAGGGATTTCCCGTGCATCTCGGCTGGCTGAACGTGAGCACCGTCTAGAATACAGCAGCCTCTCTCATCCGCCTGCAAGGCATCGCATGACAGAGTTCATCGCCATGACAGAGCCGATCGACACCCAGCCCGGCAAGCCCTGCCCCATCTGCGCGCGGCCATCCACCCAGGCGATGCGGCCGTTCTGCTCGAAACGCTGCGCGGATATCGACCTGAACAGGTGGCTGAAGGGAATCTACGTGCTGCCATCCGAGGAGACGCCGGAAGACGAGATGCCCGATATGCCGCCTCCCTCGCGCAACGAAACGCCCGAGGACTAAAGCATGATCCCGAAAAGTGGACACCGATTTTCGGATCAGATCATGCTCAGGCAAAAAGCATGATCCTGAGAATGCCTGTTAATCCACTGCCTTCGGCACCAGGGACTGCACGATGGAAGCGTCCAGCACCTCGAAATCGTTGAGCCCGATCAGCGCATAGAGTTCGGCGCGGGTCTGCATATCGTCCAGCATCGCCTTCGTGCCGCCGTCCCGCCGGATCGCCGCATAGAGCTTTTCCTGCGCCTTGTTGGCGACGCGCAGGGACGACACCGGCCAGATCACCATGCGATAGCCCATCGCCTCGAACTCGCCGGCTGTGAAGAACGGCGTGCGGCCGAACTCGGTCATGTTGGCGAGCAGCGGCACGCCGGGCATCCGCGCCGCGAATTCCCGGAACATCTCGGCAGTGGTCAGCGCCTCGGGAAAAATCGCGTCCGCCCCGGCTTCGATGAACAGCTTAGCCCGCGCCACCGCGCCGTCCAGTCCCTCGCTGGCGGCGGCGTCGGTGCGGGCGATGACATAGAGATGCCGCCGCGCCCGCGCGGCCGCGGCGACCTTCGCCGCCATGTCATGGGCGTCCGCCAGCTTCTTGTCGTTGAGATGGCCGCATTTCTTCGGCAGAAGCTGGTCCTCGATATGGACCGCGCCCGCGCCCGCATCCTCGAAGGTGCGGACCATATGCATGACGTTGAGCGCCTCGCCGTAACCAGTGTCGCCATCCACCAGCAGCGGCAGGCCGCTCGCCCGCGCGATCTGGCGGATGAAGAAGGCGACCTCGTCGACAGTGATGATGCCGAGATCGGGCAGGCCCATCGAAGCGGTCATCGCCGCGCCGGAGAGATACAGCGCCTCGAAGCCGGCCGCCTTCGCCTGAAGCGCGGCCATGCCGTTCTGCGCGCCCGGCATCTGAAGGATGCCGCCACGCTCGATCAGGGCGCGGAAACGTGCGCCCGCCGGTTCTGTCGGACAATCGGATGCGACGAGATAAGGCATTGCTGGTCCTTTTCAGCCCGCGCGTCGCGGATCACGCGCCGCGCTGTTCGATCGGAACGAAGGCGAGATTTTCCGGGCCGATATAATTCGCGGTCGGCCGGATGATCTTGTTGTCTTGGCGCTGCTCGATGACATGCGCGCTCCAGCCCGATGTACGGGCGATGACGAACAGCGGCGTGAACATGGCCGTGGGCACGCCCATGACATGATAGGAGACGGCGCTGAACCAGTCGAGATTGGCGAACATCTTCTTGGTGTCGGCCATCATCGCCTCGATACGGTCCGCGATCTCGAACATCTTCATCGCGCCGGCCTCGGCGGACAGGTTCCGCGCCACCTCCTTGATGATGCGGTTGCGCGGGTCCGCCACGGTATAGACCGGATGGCCGAAGCCGATCACGACTTCCTTCGCCTCGACGCGGCGGCGGATGTCGGCTTCCGCCTCGTCCGGATCGGCATAACGCTTCTGAATCTCGAAGGCGACCTCGTTGGCGCCGCCATGCTTCGGCCCGCGCAACGCGCCGATCGCGCCGGTGATGGCCGAATGAATATCCGCACCCGTGCCGGCGATGCAGCGCGCCGTGAAGGTCGAGGCGTTGAACTCATGCTCGGCATAGAGATTGAGCGAGGTGTGCATCGCGCGGACATGCGACGCGCTCGGCGCAGCACCATGCAGCAGATGCAGGAAATGGCCGCCGATGCTGTCGTCGTCGGTCTCGACCTCGATGCGCCGGCCGTTGTGGGAGAAGTGATACCAGTAGAGCAGCATGGAGCCGAGCGAGGCCATGAGCTGGTCGGCGATGTCCCGCGCGCCGGGATGGTTGTGGTCCGGCGCCTCGGGCAACACGCAGCCGAGCGCGGAGACGCCCGAGCGCATCACATCCATGGGATGCGCGGCTGCCGGCAGCGCCTCCAGCGTGGCGCGGACGGCGGAGGGCAACCCCCGCAGCCGCTTCAGCTTGGTCTTGTAGGCCGCAAGCTCCGCCATCGTCGGCAGCGTGCCATGGACCAGCAGATGCGCGATCTCCTCGAAGGCGCAGGTCTCCGCGATATCGAGAATGTCATAGCCGCGATAATGCAGGTCGTTGCCGGTGCGCCCCACGGTGCAGAGCGCAGTGTTACCGGCAACGATGCCCGAGAGGGCGACGGACTTCTTCGGCTTCGGTGCCGTCTGACTGGCCTGTTCTGTCATCGATGGCTCCTCTCGCTTCGCGGCGTTTAGCGACCGGCCTTGCCGGCCCAGTCGAAGATGCCGGTCGCCCCGGCGGGACCCAGCTTCGCCGCATCGACCGTGAAGGTCAGCCCGACGATCTCCTCGGCCGTGAGCTGCGGCAGGCGGTCGATCAAGGCAAGAAAGCGGTCCTGCTCGGCGGTCGCGACGATGCCGTCGGCCAGCGTCCGGAACTTGGCGACATACTGGGCGCGGCGGAACGGACGCGCGCCGAGCGGATGGGCATCCGCCACCGCCAGTTCGTCCTCGATCACCGTGCCGTCGTTCAGCGTGATGACCACGCGGCCGCCGAAGGCGATCTCCTTCGGGTCGCGGCTGTGATAGCGCCGCGTCCATTCCGGGTCCTCAACGGTGGAGACCTTGTGCCAAAGCGCCACGGTCTCCGGGCGGTTCGCCCGCTCCGGCGCATAGGAGCGCTCGTGGTGCCAGCCACCATCCTCCAGCGCGACGGCGAAGATATACATGATGGAATGGTCCAGCGTTTCGCGGCTGGCCTGGGGGTCCATCTTCTGCGGATCGTTCGCGCCGGTGCCGATCACATAATGGGTGTGATGGCTGGTGTGGATGACGATGCTTTTCACCTTGGACAGGTCGCCGACCTTCGGCCCCATCCGCCGCGCAAGATCGATCAGCGCCTGGCTCTGATATTCGGCCGAATGCTCCTTGGTGTAGGTATTGAGAATGGCGCGCTTGGCTTCGCCCTTCTCCGGCAGCGGCACCTGATATTCCGCCTTCGGGCCGCTCAGGAGATAGGCGATGAAACCATCCTCGCCCTCCCAGGCCGGCGACGGCGCGCCCTCGCCGCGCATCACGCGGTCCACGGCTTCCACAGCCATCTTGCCGGCGAAAGCAGGGGCATAGGCCTTCCAGCTCGAAATCTCGCCCTTGCGGGACTGGCGCGTGGTGGTCGTGACATGCAGCGCCTGCTGCACCGCCTGATAGACCGTCTCGGTCGGCAGGCCGAGCGCGGTGCCGATGCCCGCCGCGGCGGAGGGGCCGAGATGGGCGATATGGTCGATCTTGTGCTCGTGCAGGCAGATGCCGGTGACGAGGTCGGTCTGGATCTCGTAGCCGGTGGCGAGCCCGCGCACGAGCGCAGCGCCGTCCAGCCCGCAATGCTGGGCAACGGCAAGGATCGGCGGAATGTTGTCGCCGGGATGGGAATAGTCCGCCGCGAGATACGTGTCGTGGAAGTCCAGCTCGCGCACCGCGACTCCGTTGGCCCAAGCCGCCCATTCCGGCGAGATGCGGCTCTGCTGGGACAGGCCGAACACGGTCGCCCCCGGCTTGAACGGATGCGCCATCGCCTGCGCACGGGCGCTCGCCACCGGCCGCCGCGCCACCGAGGCGGCCGCCACGGCCGCATTGTCGATGATGCGGTTGCCGATCATCTCCACGGTGTCGTCGGGCACCGCCACGGGATCGGTCGCGACTTCGGCGATCTTCCAGGCCAGTTGATCGGCCCGGGCCAGATTTTCGGCGGATTTATGGGTGCGAACCGAATGCAGCTTCACGATGCTTGTCCTCAGGCTGGATTTTGCAGGGGCGGCAACGCGGCCGGATGCGGCTTTCCCGCATCATCGACCGCGACCATTTCAAACGAGCCGCGCAGGGCGAGATGCCGGTCGCCCGACACCAATTGCTCCGACACGGCTTCAACGATGACAGTCATGGAGGATCGTCCGACCCGCGTGACCCGGGCGGTGAATTCGACGAGTTCTCCGACCCGGACGGGCGCGTGAAATTCCACCTTGTCCGAACTGGCCATGACCACGGCGACGCGGGCATGGCGTGTCGCGGCCACGAAGGCCGCCTTTCCCATCAGGGCGAGCGCGTTTCCGGCGAACAGGGTGCCATAGTGGTTCGCCTGTTCGGGAAACACCATTTCGACGAAGCGGGTCTCGCCTCCGTTCGCAGCAACCGGCGCGACTGTCGCCAAGGGAACTCCCACATCTGGAAATGATCCAAACCGTCCTGCCGGGCAGAACGTCCCCCGTAAAGGACCGAGATCAGGGCGATTTGCAAGTGCCCCGTTCAATCCGGGAGACTGGGCGCGGCAAAGCCGCGCCATGCAACGAGCCTGCGGATCAAGGCTCAAGCAGATGCGCCGCCCCGAAGGTGCGATAATCCACGGTCAGTTCCTCGCCAGCGGCGATAGGCCGCGTGGCGCGGAAGCAGTTGCCGTCCCGCGTCGCGACATTCGGCTGTTCGGAATGGTTCAGATAAGAGCCGATGTTGATGAGATTCGTCCCCGTGACCGGCACCATCACCCGGCCGTCCGTGGGGACGAACAGGTTGAGAATGACCTTGCCGATGCCGGCGTCCGCCTGCCGGAGTTCTTCCGACTTCACCTCGACCCATGAGTTCGATTCCGTACTGCCGTCCACGAAAGGATCGATACCTTGCGGAATCAGGCGGACCGCGAAAACGCCGACGCCATGGATCGGCGACGGCGCAAGCTCGCAATAGGTTTCCGAAAAGATGCGCTGAACGATGCGCTTCCGGCTCTGCATGGATGCTGTCATCTCGTTGCCGCGACTGCCGCCGAAAGGTCGCAGCCTTCAGTTCGACCGTTGTGCGCTACCCGCCGCCGGGCGGCAATGCCCCCGTCCGGCGCGATCACGCCGGCCGGCGATAAACCCAGTCGCCGCCCACCATCGTCGCCATGCAGGCGTTGTCGAGAATCTCGTCGCCCTGGGTCTCCAGCGGGCTTTTCTCGAACACCGCGAGGTCCGCGAGAAATCCGGGAATGAGCGGCCCCTTACGGTGCTCGTCGAAGGTCAGCCATGCGCCGGCGACGGTGAGCAGACGCAGCGCCGTCTCGTTGTCGATCCGCCCACCGGGGCCGATCACCGCGCCGGTGCTGCGCACGGTCCGCGTCACCATCGACCACAGCGTGATCAGCGGGTCGTGAGGCGCGCCATCGGTCGCGGCGGCGACCGGCACACCGAGGTCCAGCAAAGCCCTGGCCGGCGATACGAGTTCGGCCGGCATCTCCGCCTGATTGACGAAATGCTGGCCGGATTTCCAGATATAGCTGAGCGGCAGCAGCGTCGCATCGACGCCGAGCCGCTTCAGCGCCTGCAACGCCGGCAGCGTCACCTTGCTGATATGCTCGACAAGCCAGCGGCGGCCGGCGAGCGGATATTGCTGCGATACCCGCTCAAGGATGGGCACCACATCCGCCAGCCGTTCCGACACGATGGTATGCACGCGCAGGTCGTTGCGCGCGGCTAGCATCGCCAGCCGCTCGAATGTCGCGAGATCGTTGACGGCGCGGTTATAGTCGCTCCAGCCGAGGTCCTGCGGATTCTTCTCGAACAGACTGTTGGCGCGGGTGTCGCCGAGGCAGGGCAGGAAAACGCCGGAGATCCGCAACATCTCGTCGCCGAGCCCGTTGCCGCGCGCATAGGCCAGCGCATCGCGCATCACAGCCGCGGCTTCATCCTCGCTCGTCCATGTAGGACCGACCACCAGCCCGCTGCGGATGGTCAGCTCGCCGCTCTGCCGCAGCGCGCGAAACGCCGCGATCACGTCCGGCGCGGAGCCATGGCCTTCGTAGATGCTGGTCGTGCCGACCGCGTGAAACAGACCCACGGCGCGCCGCAGCGCCCCGATCCGGTCGCGCGCGTCGAACCGCGGCACGGCCGGCAGCAGGTCCGCTTCGAGCATGCTGGCATGGTTGCGCTCCCGGAACACGCCGGTGGGCTCTCCCGCATCGTCCTTTTCGATTTCGATCCCGCCGACGGACGGCTTGCTGTCACGGCTGATGGCGTTGTGCTGCAACGCTATCGAATTCATCGCGGCCTGAAGCGGCATCTGGCCCCAGTAGCCATGCGGAAGGCTGATATAGACCGGGTGGTCGGGGGCCACGGCGTCGAGTTCGTGCCGGTTCGGCATCCGGCCCTCGGTCAGGATCGACGGCCCTTCGAAATAGTTGGGCGGCGTGCCGAGCGGCATCGTGACGATCCACTCGCCCTTCGGCGTGCGGGCGGCAATATCGCGAATCCGCGCCTGAATGTCGGCGATCGAGCGAACGCCGTCGAGGCTGGCCCGCACCGACCGCAGCCCCACGGAAATCATGTGGGCATGGGCATCGTTGAAGCCGGGAAAGATCGTCGCAGTGCCGAAGTCCTCGACGATCGTATGACTCTGGCGCAACGCGAGCATGTCCTCCCGCGAACCCGTCGCCAGCACCCGCCCGTCCGCAATGGCGATCGCCTGCGCCTGCGTGGAAAGCTTATCGAGCGTCAGAACATTGCCGAGCAGAATGCGGTCCGGATGCTGCGATGGATACATGACGCCTCCCCTTGTTCGGCCGTCGGCCCGTCTTGCGACAGTGGTGCCAGCATCTCGCCAGTTCGGCAACCGAGCGAAGCATGCTCTGCGGAGAGATGGCGCTGATCGGGGCTCAGGCTCGCTCCGTCGCGAGATCCGCAGCGACGGCATCGTCGAGGGGATCGGGAGTCAGGCCCTGTTCCGCGTCGTTCGAACCATCGTCAGGGCCGCCGACGATGGCCTGTTCATCCGCGACATGGGCCAGTGGCTGGCCCATGCGTTCGGTGAGAATGACGAACGGCCGATCCTTGTGCACCGGCGCATCGACCTTCGCCGCACGCCACAGCGCCGTGACGAGAAACAGGAAGGCCACCGCCGCCATGTAGAGATAGACGCCCGCGATGCCGGCGCGGCCCATCACCGCAGTGCCGAGGATCGGACCGGCGAAGGACGCAATGCCGTGGATGAGAATGAGTTGTCCGCTCACGGAGACCACACGCTCCGGCTCCACGCGGTCGTTCGCATGGGCGACGCAGACCGGGTAGACCGTGAACATGAAGCCGCCGAACAGGAACATCAGCACTAGCGTCAAGGTCTCGTTCAGCGGCAGCAGGGCGATGATCACCGCCGTCACGATCAGCCCGCCGGCGATGGCGGCTGCGACCAGCCGCCGGTCGAACAGGTCGGACAGCTTGCCGACCGGGACCTGAAAGAGCAGGCCGCCGAAAATCGCCGTCGCCATCAGCGCGGAGATTTCCCGCGCCGGCAAACCCTGGGTCTGGGCATAGGCCGGGACCAGTCCATAGAAGACGCTGCTGGTGAGCCCCGTCGCGATGCAGCCGGCAAAGGCGACGGGCGCCAGCCGGCGCAGCTCGCCCAGCTTCAGGCGGGGACTCTCCACCAGCTTCGGCGCGGCCGAACGAGTCAGCGCGACGGGGACGAGCGAAATGCCGAACAGGGCTGCCGCGGCGGCGAACAGTTCGAAACTGCCCGGCGGCGCGAGATTCAGCAGGAACTGCCCTCCGCCGAAAGCGGCGCCGATGGCCACCATATAGACCGCGAAGATCGCGCCGCGATTGCTCGGCGTGGAACTGGCGTTGAGCCAGCTTTCAGCGGTGATGAAGAGCCCGGCGCAGCCGAAGCCCGTCACCAGCCGGATCACGATCCAGGCCGGCGCCGAAGTGAAGACCGGCTGAAGCGAAATGGAAGCCGCGACAAGACCGGCGAGCGCCGCGAACAGGCGGATATGCCCGACACGCTGGAGGATCGGCGCGACGGTGGCCGCACCGAGCGTATAGCCGGCATAATAAGCCGCCAGCACGATGCCGATGCCCGCGGGCGAAAAACCGGCCGCCGCCGTGCTCATCGCGACGAAGGTGCCCATGAAGCCGTTGGCGACCTGAACGAGGGCAATGCCGAGAATCGTGGCGCCAACCGAAACCAGAATGCTGCGGATCAATGCAAAGGCTCTTCATCGAAACGAGATTGCGGCCCGCCAATCGCGGGATGTTCGCCCAACTCATCCGGCACAAACGTGACCAAATAGGGATGGCGATCCGCCCCCATGCGCGGAGCCGGTTGCCGTAGCGCGGAGCCCGCGAATTTGCTTTGTTCCGGCTCTCAGGAGGAAAGCTGATGGGTGACATTCTGGACTACAAGAACGGCGAGCAGACGCTCGAAGCCTATGTCGCGCTGCCCGCGGGCAGCGAACGGCGGCCCTGCGTCCTGATCTGCCATCAATGGGCCGGCACGTCGGATTTCGAGCGCGCGCGGGCGGAGGACCTGGCCAGGCTCGGCTATGTCGGCATCGCGATCGACGCCTATGGCAAGGGCCAGCGCGGCTCGATCGCCACCGACAACAGCGCGCTGATGAACCCCTGCATGGAAGACCGGGCCATGTTGCGCCGGCGTCTGCTCGCCGGCGTGGAGGCGGCGAAGGCGCATCCCCGCGTCGATCCGCAGCGCATCGCGGCGATGGGATATTGCTTCGGCGGGCTCTGCGCGCTCGATATCGCGCGCAGCGGCACGGCGGACGTGCGCGGCGTCGTCAGCTTCCACGGCCTGTTCGCCGCCCCGGCGACGGGGCCGCAAGCGCCCATCAAGAGCAAGGTCATGATCCATCACGGCTGGGACGATCCGCTGGCTCCGCCCGCGGATGTCGTCGCCGTCGCGAAGGAGATGACCGAGGCGCAGGCGGACTGGCAGTTCCATGCCTATGGGCATGCCATGCATGCCTTCACCTCTCCCGGCGCCAACGCTCCGGATCGCGGCCTGCAATATAACGAGAATGCCGCGCGGCGGTCATGGGCCTCGACGCTGGCCTTCTTCGAGGAAGTGCTGGCCTAGCCGGCATAACGACGGCGCGGGCGGTTCTGCACCGCCTGCGCCGTTCCGCCCATGGCCGCTATCGCCAAATCCGCGAGATCAAGCCGGCCTCAGGCCGAGCGCCGCCACGCATCGGTATCGACGAATTCCTCGCAATCCGCCAGCGACAGCGTTGCCAGACGCGGCAGAACTTCACGGCCGAACAGCGTGAGGCTGTCGGTCGTCTCGGCGTGATCGAGCGTGCCGGCCTGCCCCATCATCAGCAGATTGCCGAACCCGCCGACCTCGCCATAGAAGCGGCGAAGCTGCTCGTAGACATCGTCCGGCGTGCCGACGAACATCAGGCCGGCATCCATATATTGTTCCACCGTCGCATCGGCCGGCAGCGGCGCGCCGTTGCGCATGCGCTGGCGGTTTGCGCCGGGCTCGGCTTTCGCCAGTTGCACCATCTCGTGCACCGGCACGAAGCCGGCCGCGTTGCGGAACTGCGGATCGAGCCGCATCGCGGTGTCGAAATAGCCCTTCATCTTGCCGGCGCGGCGCAGCGCCTCCTCGCGGGTGGAGGCGACGCAGGCGACGCAGAGATATCCGAGCTTGTGCTCGTCCGGCATGCGGCCATGGACCGCCTTGTAGCTATCGCGATAGCCGTCGAAGACCGTGCGCGCGACCGCGCCGGACAGAAACGTCGCGCAGGTATAGTCGTATTTCGCATGGAGCGCGGCGCTGCCGGGGCTCGACGCCGTCATCCAGATCGGCGGCATCGGCTGCTGGATCGGGCGCGGCCAGACGCTCACCGTGCGGTAGTGGAAATGCTCGCCCTCCCAGGAGAAATTCTCGCCCCGGTTGGTCAGCGCCTCCACGATCAGATCATGCGCCTCCCAGAACCGGTCCATGAACCGGGTCGGGTGCTTGTTGGACATGAACACTTCATAGGATGCGCCCTTGACGAGGCCGACTTCCAGCCGTCCGCCGGAAATCGCGTCCACCAGCGCGATTTCCTCCGCGACGCGCAGCGGATCGCTGCGGTTCGCCAGCGGAATGCCGAGGGCGAGCAGGCGTGCCTTCTTCGTCTGCCGCGCCAGGATCGCCAGCGTCGTCATGCAGGAAGCGGACATGCAGGCGGAGGTCGAATGGTGCTCGTTCACCATGATGTTGAGGCCGAGTTCGTCGGCCAGCATGTATTCGTCGAGATAGCGGTTGAGCAGCGTGCCTGCCTCGACGGGGTCGCAGTGATGGGTCGGCAGCGTCACGCCGACGCCTCCGGGCACCGACCATGCCGGCGTATAGGGCTGTTCGCTAAACTGCCAGACGCGCATGGCGATCCTCCCTGAGATGCGAAGTGGCGGCAAAGGCGGCGATCCGTTCCGCCAGTTCGTTCGGCTTGTCGATATGGATGCGGTGGCCGCAGCGGTCGAGAATCTCGCACTGCGCGCCGGGAATCTCTTGGGCGAAGGCATCGCCATATTGCGGCGGCAGCAATGCGTCGTCCCGGCCCCAGAGCACCAGCGTCGGCGCCTGGATGCGATGCAGCCGCTGGCGCAGCTTGGGGTCATGCAGATAGGGCGACCAGCCGAACAGGCTCACCGCCTCGCGGTTCCTGAACAGCCGGTAAAGCTCGCCCGCCTCCATCTGCGCCAGCGGCTTCGTCGCCAGCGGCGTGACCTGCTGGATCTGCTCGGCCGCAGCCGCCGGCAGCATGAACAGGTCCGCGATGTCCTGCCGGCGTCGGTCCGTGGCTTTCAGGCCAAGCGGCGCGCCAAGCACGAGGCGCGAGGCCACCTGCGGATTCTTGATCGCCATGCTAGCGGCGATCCATCCGCCGAACGACAGGCCGGCGACGGCCGGCGCGCGCAGGCCGAGGGTTTCGACGAGATCGAGATAGAAATAGGCAAGATCCTCGACGGTGCTGAACCGCGCCGGAAGTTCGGAAATCCCGAAGCCGGGATGGGACGGCGCGAACACCTCGAAGTGCTCGGCGAGCCGCCCGACCATATCCAGCGAGCCTTCGAGCCCGTCCATGCCGTGAAGATAAAGCAGCGGTTGTCCCTGCCCCAACCTGAGCAGTTCGACCTCGACACCGTCGATGCGAACCAGCGAAGCGCCTGTGATCGGGTCCGGCTTTTTGCCCTGCATTCCGCGACCTCCTTTGGAGATGGGGCCAGCCTGCGCGTGTTGATCCTTGCCGTCCAATTCTTTGTTGCGGTTGTTTTGATACCTATTCGGCATCAATTTGCGCTTCGATCTCCACCGGATCGTCCTCGAACTGATCCTGAAGCCGCGTCAGCACCGGCGATGAATTGTCGCGCCGCCAGACCAGAACCAGCGGAAATGACACATCCAGCCCCTTCACCGGCCGCAGCACGACGTTGCCGGGCAGCCTCGCACCGACCTCGGACCCGACCAGCGCCAGCCCCATGCCCGCCGCCACCAGGCTGAGCTGGACCGAGAGCGTCGGCACTTCCTGAATGATCAGCGGCGAGAAGCCGCTCCGCATGCAGGCGGACAGCAGTTCGTTGTTGTAGCGCCGCAGATGATCGGGCCCGAGCCATACCAGCGGCACCTCGGCGAGGTCCGCGGCCTTCAGGCTCCTGGCGGAGGCTAGCGGGTGCTCCTTGGGCATCGCAAGGCGGATCGTGCTGCGGCTGATGACGCGGCTTGCCAGCACGGCGGCATCCTCCGCCGTGCAATGGACCTCATAGACGATGCCGGCGTCGAGCTTGCCCTCGTGCAACGCCCGGATCTGGGCCGCGGAGCTGAGCGGCGGCAGTTCCATCGCGATATCCGGCAACGCCTGCCGGAAGGCGTTGATCCGGCGGGGAATGTCGTCGTGCCATGACGCGATGTCGTTGAACCCCACGGAGATGGAACCGGAACTGCCGATGGCGAAATCACGGGCCTTCCGGTTTGCCGCGCTCACATGCGCGAGGATCGAGGACGCCTCGGCCGCATAGGCCCGCCCCGCGGCGGTCAGCCTCACGCCGCGCGGCAGCCGCTCAAGCAGTTCGACGCCGATCTCTTCCTCAAGCTGGCGGATCTGACGGGACAGCGCGGGCTGCGCGACGCCAAGCATCTTGGACGCCCGCCCGAAATGCTCGAGACGCGCCACGGCCGCAAAATAACGCAGATGCCGCAATTCCATGGCAACCGATACCTCCCGGGCATCATAATAGCACAAAAAAAGCCTTGGACGGGCATGAGAGCCCCCGCAACACTCCGGTTCAGAAACAGCAACACTCCTTCCGGAGGATCGCATGCCGCTGTCCGGCAAGGTGGCTATCGTCACGGGCGCAGCCGGCGGTCAGGGCCGCGTGGAGGCGCTCGCGCTCGCCGCCGCCGGCGCGAACGTGCTCGCGACGGACCTGTCCGCGGCCCTGCCCAATCCGTCGAGCCGGGACGGCGACCTCGCCGGGTCCCTCGCCTATCAGCACCATGACGTGACGTCCGAGGACGACTGGGCCGGTGTGGCCGAGACCTGTCTGCGGCAGTGGGGCCGGATCGACATTCTCGTGAACAACGCCGGCATCTATCGGCAGGCCACGATGCTGGAGACCGACGCGGCCCTGTTCGACCTGCATCTGGGCGTCAACACACGTGGCGTCTTTCTCGGCATGAAGGCCGTCGCGCCGGTCATGAAACAGGCGGGCGGCGGCACCATCATCAACATCGCCTCGGGCGCCGGCACCAAGGGCACTGTCGGCACATTCGCCTATTCCGCGTCGAAATGGGCGGTGCGGGGCATGACACGCTCGGCAGCGCGCGAACTCGCGCCGTTCAACATCCGGGTGAACGCCGTCCTGCCCGGCCTGATCGACACCGCCATGGTCGCCAACCGGACCGGCAAGGATGCCTTCATCGAGAAAATCCCGCTGGCCCGGATCGGCCAGCCCGACGATGTCGCGCGGGTCGTGCTGTTTCTTGCGACGGAATCCCACGGCTACGTCACAGGGGCGGAAATTCCGGTGGATGGCGGCTATCTGGCCTGAACTATCAGAACGCGGCCGCAAGGCCCGACAGGGAGGAACGACAATGTTGAGAATGCTGGCAGCCGCCGTGCTTGCCGCCACCGTTGCGACAGTCACACCGGGCGCCGCAACGGCGCAGGCCGCCTTTCCGTCCAAGGAAGTCCGCTTCATCTGCGGATTCCCCGCCGGCAGCGGCGCGGACATCATCGTCCGCTTCTTCGCGGACAAGATCGCGAAAAAGACCGGCCATACCTTCATCGTGGAGAATCGGCCCGGCGCCGGCGGCATGCTGGCCCTGACCCATACCGCGCGGGCACAGCCGGACGGCCACACCATTCTGCTCGCCGGCGGCAACGCCGTCGCGATCAACGCCAACCTGCTCAAGAACCCGCCCATCGACGCCGCCAAGGACATCAAGGTCGCGGCAACGATCAACAAGATGCCGTTCCTGCTCGTGGTGGACGGCAAGTCCTCCTACAAATCGCTGGGCGACCTGACGGAGGCGATGAGGATCAAGGGACGCAAGGCGTCCTATGCCTATTCCTCGCCCTTCTCGAAGGTGATCGCGGAATCCTACAAGACAGTCGGCAAGCTCGATGCAGTCGAGGTGGCCTACAAGAGCGCGACCGACTCGCTCAACGATCTGTCCAGCGGCGCGGTCGATTTCGCCATTCTCGACCCGGTCATGGGCCTGTCCCTGCACAAGGAAGGCAAGGTCCGCGCGCTCGCCATCTCGACGGCGGACCGGACCAACGCCACCGGCGCCCTGCCCACTTTCACGGAGCAGGGCGTGAAGCTCGACCTGCCGGGCTGGTGGGCGGCGCTGGTGCCGGCCGGCACGCCGGCCGCGGTGGTGGAGACCATCAACGGCTGGTTCGCGGACGCGCTGAAGGAGCCGGACACCCGGGACTTCCTCGCCAAGGGCGGCGCGGACCCCCTCACGCTCTCCGCCGCCGACGCCAACAAATATTTCCTTGAGGAAATCTCCAACTGGGACCGCCTGATCAAAATGGCGCGGATCGAGAAACAATAAAACCCGTCAGAGACGATGCCCGGTTGCGTCTCCGGCGGCCGGACATGAGGGCATGAATGACGAGACCCGCGGCTCCTTTCGCCGGGAGCCGCGGCTGGCTGCAACGTCATGGCACGTTGCGGGCCGCCCATCCGGCAGGCTTACGGCTCGGTGGCGAAGCGTAGCCGGCCCGCAGGGCGCAGCGTATCGATATCGAACGTATGGATTTCCACGGTTCCGGCGACATCCAGCGTCACGACCAGTTTCTCGCCCGTCACCGCCGTGGTCACGATCCGCGCATTTTTCGGCAGCAGCGCGGCGACATCCGCCGGCCCGGTACTTCCGTCCGTGCGGAAAAGGCGGTAGCCGATGGCTCCCACCACGGCGAACACGGCGAGGATCGTCGTCAAGGCGGTGATGGCCATCATCCATTTGACACGGGCGACGACGCGCGCCGAGGCCGGGTCCAGCGGCTTGTCCTCCTCGGATGCGTTATCCAGCCTGTCACCGTCCGAATATGGTTGTGTCATGAGCGAAGCAGATCTGGACCATCGAGAAGTGGTCGTCCCCGAAACTCTGGCCGGAGAACGGCTCGATCGCGCGCTCGCATCCTGCCTTCCCGAGATTTCCCGGTCGCGCCTCAAGGCGCTCATTCTGGCGGGCCACGTCACCGTCGGCGGCCGCACGATCCTTGATCCGAGCAGCCGCGTCAACAGCGGCGACCGCCTCGTGGCCGGGATTCCCCCGGCAGCCCCCGCCGAACCCGAGCCCGAGGATATCCCGCTGAATGTCGTGTTCGAGGACGACGACCTGATCGTGATCGACAAACCGGCCGGGCTCGTCGTCCACCCCGCAGCCGGCCACTGGACGGGAACGCTGGTGAATGCGCTCGTCGCCCATTGCGGCGACAGCCTGTCCGGCATCGGCGGCGTGCGCCGGCCGGGCATCGTGCATCGGCTCGACAAGGACACCACCGGGGTCATGGTGGTCGCCAAGACGGACGCGGCTCACCGGCACCTTTCCGCCCAGTTCGCCGACCATGGCCGGACCGGTCCGCTGGAGCGGGGTTATCTCGCTTTCGTCTGGGGCGTTCCGCCGCACCCCCGCGGCACCATCGACAAGCCGCTCGGCCGCCATCCCCATGCGCGGGAGAAAATTTCGGTGCGGGGAACCGGCAAGCCCGCCATCACGCACTGGGAGCTGCTGGAAACCTATCCGGGAACGGACGGCGGCCCCGCCGTCAGCCTGGTGGAATGCCACCTGGAAACCGGCCGAACGCACCAGATTCGCGTTCACCTCGCCTCCATCGGCCACCCCCTGCTGGGTGACGATCTTTATGGGCCCGGCTTCAAAACCAAGGTCGCGCGTCTGCCCCCCGACGCCCGTCAGGCCGTCGAAGCCCTTGGCCGGCAGGCCCTGCATGCCTATATGCTTGGTATTGCCCACCCTCGCGACGAGAGTTTCATGGACTTTCGTGCGGAACTTCCGCACGACCTCGCTCGTTTACGCGATGCATTGGACCCGGATCGCGTTCACGGGCCGCTCCGCTTGCAGCACCCAGCTTGAGAGACCACGCGGCATCCTCTCCGGGATGTGACACTGGCGTGTCTTTCTTTCGACCCAATGGCTGCGATATGCTGCGGATGCGGTCGTATTCGCAATCGCAATATGGACCTGAGTCGCCGGCTCTTGCAGCGGCGTCCCATCCGCCCGCCGATTTCGGGGGCATAATCGAGGAGGGCTTGCTATGGCCCGTGCAGCCACACTTCCCACTCTGACGGCCGAATCGGGCCTGACGCGCTATCTTGAGGAAATCCGCCGGTTCCCGATGCTGGAACCGCAGCAGGAATACATGCTCGCCAAGAGCTGGCGTGAACATGAGGACCGCGACGCCGCCCATCAGTTGGTGACGAGCCATCTGCGTCTCGTGGCGAAGATCGCCATGGGTTATCGCGGCTATGGCCTGCCCATTTCGGAAGTGATCTCCGAGGGAAACGTCGGCCTGATGCAGGCCGTGAAGCGCTTCGAGCCGGAAAAGGGCTTCCGCCTCGCAACCTATGCCATGTGGTGGATCAAGGCCGCCATTCAGGAATACATCCTGCGTTCGTGGTCGCTCGTGAAGATGGGCACCACCGCGAACCAGAAGAAGCTGTTCTTCAATCTCCGCAAAGCCAAGAGCAAGATTTCCGCGCTTGAGGAAGGTGACCTGCGGCCCGACCAGGTCAAGATCATCGCCAAGCGGCTCGGGGTGACGGAACAGGACGTCATCGACATGAATCGGCGGCTCGGGGGCGATTCCTCGCTCAACGCGCCGATCCGCGACGATGGCGAGGCCGGCGAATGGCAGGACTGGCTGGTGGACGACAGCGCCAGCCAGGAATCCGTGCTGATGGAATCGGAGGAAGCCGACAATCGCCGTCACGCGCTGGGCGAGGCTTTATCAGTCCTGAACGACCGCGAACGGCGGATCTTCGAGGCGCGGCGGCTGGCGGACGATCCGGTGACGCTGGAACAGCTTGCGACGGAGTTCGGCGTGTCCCGCGAGCGCGTCCGGCAGATCGAGGTCCGCGCTTTCGAGAAGGTTCAGAAAGCCGTGAAGAGCCGGATGGCTGCCATGGAGCAGCCGGCGCATGCGGCGCCGGCGCTCGCCGCACATTGAGCGAAGGGCGGCACGCACGACGGTCCTTTCTAGCGCGCTGAGGACGGCGGCTTGCTGCCGTCCTCTTGCGGCATCAGATCGGCCAGGCTCAACTGCTTCTGAAAACCGACCTGAACGAGATAGGCGGATGGCATGGACACTATGCCGGCCGATATCTGGCGCTGCGCAAGCGTGGCGGTTCCGATCCACCCGCCGTCAAAACGATAGGCGGCATCGAGGCCGACCGTGCGGGTGAGGATCGTCAGGTCCAGCCCCTGATAGGACTCGGTTTTCCAGCGGCCATAGCCGGCCAGCGCGAACCTGTCCGTAAGCTTCGCAGTGGCTGTCGCCTGATGCTCCGTCACGATGTTGAGCGCCGCAAAGGGAAATGTGGTGTCGTTCGCGACGCGTTGGGACTTCGCCTCGAACACAACGTTGCGGTAGGGCAGCGTCGCCTTGCCGGTATAGAGAAGCGTGCGCACCGGCTCGAAATCCGGAATGTCGAAATCCGCCCGGAACGGCGAGACCGATCCTTCCACGGCCGCGCCTCGTAACCGCAGCGAGGCGAACACATTCACCTGCATGCGGTGATGGCTGCGCCGCAATCCCAGATAGTCAAAATCGGATAGCGAGGAGACGCGGCCGACAGCCCCTGACACGCCGATCTCCCCGTCCTTCCGCACCAGCGCCATGCCCGGCGTCACGGTGGCCGATGCGAGAGTCTCGCCATCGGGGAGGAAGCCGCCGAAGACCAGCGGATTGCGCTCGTTCAGATGGGCATAACGCCCCTCCAGGCTGGAAAACAGCCGATAGCCCTCCCCGAAATAATCCACACGGTTGCGCCAGACCGCCGCCGCCAGGCGCCGGGACCAGGTCTGCTCGGACAGTCCATTCAGCGTCGCAGTCCAGAGCCAGCGGTCGCGCAGCTTGCGCCGATAACTGAAGGTCAGGCTGTTGTTGAACAGCGACGGCGCCACGCTGCCGTCCTGAAGCGTGTTCGCCGTCACCAGGGACAGGCCGTAGGCGTGGTCGTCCCGGCGGTGGTTGTAGTCCAGTGAGAGGGTCTGAACGAGCGACGGCGCGCTGCGCTCGCGCGGCCGCGGACCGTCCGTCGGGTTGGTGTCATAGCCGCCGCGCAGGCCCGCAACCATGGAGAAATCTATTTCCGGTTGTGTTTTCGACGTCTTTTCCGCCCAGGCCGGGGCGGTCAACAGGAGAAAAGGCAGTAGCCAGAGCATGGCGGAGACATCCGGTTCGACACCGAAGGCTCGGTCATTAACCCTAACGACTGGTAAATGAAGAATTCAAGCTATTGATTTCAAATATATTTACAGTCAAGCCGCCGGTTTGGCGCTTCCTGATCCGCGTTAAGAGTAAACATTATTGACTAATGACAGTTTAAGTTGTGAAAAATAAAAACACAACTATTAGATGATTTATCCGCAACCGAAAGTGGTTGTCGGTAAACAGAATGGAGGACACAGTCATGATGAAATCTGCAATCGTTGCTTCCGCCCTGGTCATTCTTGCCTCTCCCGCCTTCGCCGGCGGCAAGGGCACCGTCAACGGCGGCGGTGGCCTGTTGGGCGGCCTGATGGCCCCGGTGACGGCAGCGGCCGGCCTCGCGAGCCTTCAGGCTCTCAACAACGTCAATCTTCAGGCGCTGAACAACGTCAACGTTCTCAACGGCAACCGCACCACGGTCGCCGTGCCGGTCGCGGTGAAGCGCAACAACATCCTGAGCGGCGTGCTCGGCGGAGCCAACAGCGGCCACGGCTGCGGCTGCAACTGACGCTCACAAAAACAGAAAGGGCCTCCCGGCCCTTTCTCCCTCCGTTTCTCCCTCCGGCGCGGGGCACAGGGCCGCCGCGTTCAGGCAGGATCAACGGCAAGCCGGAACCATGCGCGGCCAAGCCGTCCGCCGGCGGCAGGATGTAGAAGCGGTGGAGGATCGCCCTGCGGCATCGCCGATCCGGGACCTTCCGGCGGCATCATTGCCGCATTTCGGAAAAGATCATGCGCAGGAAACAAAAAGAGTTCCGGCGCGCCTGATTCGACGAAGCTGAATCAGACCCTAAACCGCCGGTGCCGCGACACCGGCCGGCAGAGCGCATCCCCGCCGCCGGGCTCACGCCCGCGACGGCTCGCGCTTATTCGCCCCAGGCCGCAAATGCCTCGTTGAAGGCTTTTTCGCCGGGCGTACCCTTCTCCATCGCCAGAATGGCGCGGCGGTTGTTCCCGTAAACGATGGGAATATCGAACCAGGCCCGCTCCTTGAGGAGCTGGATGTTGCGCTCCCGTTCGGCCTCGACCGAATAAAGCGCGATCAGGAAATAGCCGTTGGTGACCTTCACCGCCACGCCCGCAAGGGGGATGCCCCGCGCCTGCTCGGCCTGCTTCATCAGCACGCCCGGCACATTGCCGATGCCGCCGTTCGGCGCATCCTGCGGCAGCTTGAACATCACCTCGATGGTATGACTCGCCGGCAGCGCCTGATCGGTGTTGCGGCGGAACGACCAGGTCATCGCAAGATTGCGCTCGGGCACCTGAATGTCCGCCTTGACGACGACATCCGGCGGCTGGCCGGGACCGCCCGTCACCGTCTCGGTGCGCCAGGTCACCACGCCCGGATAGCTCTTGCCCTGCGGATCGGATGGATCCTCTTCATACAGAACGACGCGCTGGGCGACGGCAGCGACCTGGGCGTCGGCCGGCGGCTGCGTCGCATTGGGACCGACGCCGAGCCGATCCGTGATCTTGGGCTGCGTCGTCGTCGCCGGATCGCGCGGCGGCGCCTTGGGCGCCGATGGCGCGCGGGCGCTCTGCACGAACGACTGGATATCCGTCCATTTCCAGTAGACCGCGCCGGCCGCACCGCCCAGCAGGAGCAGCACCACCAGCGCGCGGATCAGTCCCGCATAGGACCGGCGCGGCGGCCGCTCGTCCGCATCGAAATCGTCATCCTCGTCAGCTTCCGGCGGTTCGGGGGGCAGACCCGCCGGGCTGATCCGCTCCGGATCGAAAGCCGCTGCCGCAGCAGACGGACCCGCAGGCCGCGGCGGCGCGGGCTTGAACGCTGTGTCCGGGGCAAGCGCAGCGGGTGCCGCAGACCGGTCCGCCGCCGGGGAGCGGGCTTCCGAAGACTGCGGCTCGGAAAGACGCGGCTCTGAAAGATCTGGCTCGGGTCCGGCAGGCACACTGCCGCGGAGCCCGTTCCGGGCTCCCTCCCGCGCGCTGGGATCACGGGGATCGCGCGGCACCGGCCGCTCCGCGCCATCTTGCGGCGCGCCGGCAGGGCGCTCGCGAGGCTCGCGAGGCTCTCCTGTCGCGGGCGCATCGCCGCTCCGCGCCTGGCTTCGGAAACGCGAAACGGCGCTGTCGGCCAGCGACGGTCGCGCCGGTGAGGGAGCGGCACGCGGCGGAACGGCAGGCGGCGAAACGGCAGGAGCCTGCGGCCGGCCGGCTTCCGGCGGCAGCTTGCCGGAATCGGCCGGGACGCCGCCGGCCGCGATACGCGGGTCGATCCGGGTCTTGTTGATCGGCGGCGAGGCCGGAGGAGCCGGTGCCGAGGGCGGGGATGAGACCGCCGGCGCGCCGTTGCCCCGGCTCTGCTTGACCATATCCGCCTCGACACGGCGGATGGCGTCTTCCAGCGCCAGCCGCTCGCGCGTGATCTCCGCCTCGCTCAGCGCCGGCGTGACGGAGCGGAGCTGCCCCACCAGCGCCGTTCTCGCGCGTTCATAGAGCGCACGACGATCCTCGGCGGTATTCTTTTCAATACCGGCCACTGCGCGGGCGATCAGCGGATAGTAGTCGGCCATTTGGCGGTCAGCTTACACTTTTTAGTCGGCGGGCGACCCGGATTTTCAACTTTCAAACGGATTTTGCATCAAAATCGTGTCTTCGCGTTCCGGACTGGTGGATAGCAGCGCCACCGGACATCCCACGAGTTCCTCGATCCTGCGGACATACTTGATCGCCGCCGCCGGCAGGTCCGCCCAGGACCGCGCACCTGCGGTGGGCTGGCTCCAGCCTTCGATGGTTTCATAGATCGGCTCGACACGCGCCTGCGCGTGTTCGCTGGCCGGCAGATAGTCGATCTCGCGGCCGTCCAGCCGATAGCCGACGCACACCTGCACGCTCTCGAACCCGTCGAGAATATCGAGCTTGGTCAGCGCGAGCCCGTGGATGCCGCTGGTCCGGACAGTTTGTCGCACCAGCACGGCATCGAACCAGCCGCAACGCCGCGCGCGCCCCGTGACCGTGCCGAACTCGCGGCCACGCTCACCGATCAGGCGGCCGATGTCATTGGTCTGTTCGGTCGGAAACGGTCCTTCGCCCACGCGGGTCGTATAGGCCTTGCAGATGCCCAGCACGTAACCGACCGCCGAAGGGCCGAGCCCCGAACCGGTGGCCGCCTGCGCCGCCACGGTGTTGGACGAGGTCACGAACGGATAGGTGCCGTGGTCGATGTCGAGCAGCGCGCCCTGCGCGCCCTCGAACAGGATGCGCTTGCCCTCGCGCCGCTTGTGGTCGAGCAGCATCCACACCGTTTCGGCGAAGGGCAGCAGTTGCGGCGCCAGCGCCGTCAGCTCCTTGAGCACGACTGCTGCGTCGAATTCCTCAAGCCCGAGCCCGC
>DATMEW010000091.1:0-6232 GCA_035556495.1 Xanthobacteraceae bacterium
GCTCCCACAAGCTGCCCCCGGCCTTTTCCTGAAACGCAATCGCCCCGCCTGCCGACCGCGACATTGCCCCGAACGGCTCGTAGTCGAAGCGCAGGCGCGGCACGCGCTGGATCAGCGGATGCGGATCGCGGGGATAGGTGAAGCTCATCGGAAGCCCGGCACCGAGCGGCGGCTGGCATCCCGAACGGTGCCAATGACCATACCGGGGATCGACCGCTTCAATTCCTCAAGGCTCGTCATGATCCGCGCCTCGGAGCCGGGGTCGGCGCCGCGGAAATCGTTGGTCATCTGGATCGTGATCGCACCTTCACCGCCCGAGCGCTCAAGCTGATGGTTCGGGACGATCCGACCGGCGACATTGGGCACAAACATCTCCGGTCCGCGCTCGCCAATGGCATAAGGCCGACCGGCCTCAACCGGCCCACCACCCGCCCGGCCGAAAATCCCTCCGATCCCGCTGCTGAGCATGTCACCAAGAGGCCCCGTGATGGTCTTCCGGATCACGATGCGCGCCAGATCCGCGATAATTGCGTCGGCCATTTTTTTAAAGGCTTCCGCCGCGGTCTGCGTGCCGGTGACGACATCGACGAGCGCATCCTCCAGCGAGTTGATGGAATTCAACGCCAACTCGTCAACCTGCATCCGGGTATTCTGGGCCTCGCGCGCGAACTGCGCGAGCGGCGAACGGGCGTTCTCGATGGCCTGCGCCGCACGGGCATATGATGCCGACAGCGCATCGATCTGCCCCTGCATCTGCGGCGTGATCGTGAGATTGGCGCGCTTGGCGGCCTGTTCGAGCTCAAGGGCCATCCGCGCTTTCTCGATCTCGAAGGTGGACTTGCCCATCATGCGAGCTTCGAGATCGAGTGCCGCCGTGCGCTCCTGAATCTGACGAACCTCACGTTCCCACGGATTGGCGCGGGTGCGGCCCGATTTTTCGTCCGCCGATACCGGATAGTCGGCCAGAGAAACCGGCTTACGGTTGACAGTCACCGCAGTAGGAGCGGCAGGCTTCGGCAGATCGCCGAATGCCTCGCCGACGCGGCGGTTAGCGCTTTTGCCGCCAGTCAGCCATGGACCAAGCTGGTTGGCGCCAGTGATTTCACCAAGCCGCTCAGCACCCCTGATAATCTGCGCCATGGTATCTGCGACAGCTTTCAGCCCATTAATTGCCGCCGCGGCCCAGCTAGCCAGATCGGCACCCTCTAACGAGGTCGCAATATCATTGATTGCCTTGGCAAGATCGCGACTTCCCTGCGTCCCCTTGTCCATGTTGCCGACCGCATCCAACATAACATTGCGGAGACGGATCATTGCCTGAGATACGGTCTGGGCCGCGCCAGCGAGCTTCTGATCTAGCATCGAGGATCCCGCCTCGATGCCATCGAAGAATGCCTTCGAAGACACCTTACCATCGACGACGAGTTGCCGCAGCTTCGCGACCGACCCTCCAGCCTCGGTGATACCGGCAGCCGCAGCCTGCACGATCGGCAGCGCCCCCTCCAGCATGGAGTTGAATTCTTCGGCGCGGACTACGCCGGACCCCAAAGCCTGCGATAGCTGCAACAAGGCACCGCTGGCGGACTGAGCATCCGTTCCCGCCACACGGAGCGCCTTGCCAACCGTATCAGTGAACGCGAGCATACGTTCCCCGCTGACGCCCAACTCTTTTTGCACCAATGAGACGCGGCCATAGAGCGTCACCAGCGCATCGACGGGCGCATAGTTCCGCTGGGCCGCTTGAAACAGCTGCTGATAGACCTGCTGAAGCTCTTCTCCTTCCAGGCCGGCCACCCGCAGCGCGTTCTGCAACGAGGTGTAGCTATCGGCCAATTGCACCACGGCCTGCGCGCCGGCCATCCCGAGGAAGCCGCCCGCAAAGGCGCGGGCAGAACTAGCCGCGCGCATATGGATCCCAGCGACGGCCTTGTTCATCCGCCCTAGAGCGGCTGTGGTCCGGTCGGTGCTCCGCTCAACGTTCCGCATTGACGCTGCGGTGTCGCCTTCCAGACGCTTCAAGGCGCGCTGGATTTGGCGCGTATCTGCGGATATCGTGAGGATCAGGTCTTCAAGATCAGAGGCCATGCTAGCGATATCCGGGGGGAATAATGCCGAGGGTTATTAGAAGAGAAATCAGACGAAGAGGATTTTTTGGTTGGATTTTCCTAACTCTGTTCGTCGCCTTCAATTGCTTCATGCTGGCGTGGCTTGTGATCTACCTCACCGCACTGTCCGGAAATCCAGAGCCACTGTCGGAAGCAGGAAAGGCAGGGGCGGTAATCGGCGGCGGCATCGCCATCATGTTTCTTTTCATCGTTTGGGGCGGCGGCGCCGTGGTTTTGGGCTTTTTTGCGCTGTTGACGAGAGGATCGAAAACAATCGTTGAGGAAATCGAGCGCTAGCCGTAGAGGCGCTTGAGTTCTTCGTTCCGCTCTCGCGTCGGCGCCTGACCTTTCGGCTTTGCCCCGTTCGCCGCACACCAGCCGTCATAGGCCGAGAAGAACTCGATCAACGTCGCCGACCAGAAAGCCGGCGGCGGCCAGGTTAGGGCTCCGAAGGCGAACTGCTGCCATCGCCGCCATGGGATGCCTTCGTCGCGTCCCCGGCGGCTGCCCCGTTTCCCCCCTCACCCTCCTCGCCCATCTGGTAATTCAGGGCGTGGATGAAGGCGGTCTGGCAGGCTTTGAAATGCTTCACCTTGAGGGCCTGTAGCGCCTTGGCGACATCCCCACGAATGGCGAGGCATTCCACACCGGCAAGCACAGCCTCGACTTCCATCGCGGTGAGCCGGCCCCAGAGGTCTGCAAGAGATTGACACCGGAGACGCGAGGACAGCGCCGCCAGACCGCGCATCTCGGCGGCAAGGACAAGCTCCACATCCTCGATGGTGAGCAGCACCTCACCGCGTTCGGCGTTCACCAGCATCGGATCACACCGCCGCGGTGAAAGTCAGTTGGGCGTTGTTCACCGGCGTCCACGTCGCCGAGAATGCCATCGGGTCCTCCATGTCGCCGGAGAACTCGAAATCCGAGATCATAAACGGACCCTGGAAGGTCCCATACCCCGGCACGATCACCTGATAGTTGACCGTGATGCGCTGGAGCCGCGCATCCTCGGCAACCGCCTTCCCCATCGCATCGTTGTCGAACAGGCCGTCACCGCTGAAGGTCAGCGTCTGGCGGCCAGGGCGAGCGGTCGCGACGATGGGCTGCGCCGGATTGGTGCAATTCGGCACTGTGGTGTCGATCTGGGCATTCGACATTTGGAAAGACCGCGTGCGAAGACCGCACACAAAGGTGAAGACCTCCGGCGAGGCACCATCGCCACGCTTGATGACGAGTTCACGGGCATTCTGCTGGGCCATATTGGCTGCTCCTATGAGAGATGGATGACGCGGACGGACATGACGCCGTGGAGGGTTTTCCCGTCAGCGTCGGGAAACAGGCGAGTGGAAGTCACGGTCGCGGACGCAAACGAGCGGCCGGCCACGACTAAATCGCCAAAATGCAGCGCGGCTCGGATGCGGGATATGATCTCTTTCGCCGGCTTCCAGCTCCCCGGCGCGGTCCAGACATGGATCGAGATGGCTTCTTCCAAACCGGCACGGCACTGGGCGTCAGCTGGGATGGCATCGCTTTCCCCGACCGAAACATAGGGCAGCGCCTGGTCCTGCGGCGCCGGGGCGTGTACCCCGCCCGCAGCGAGCGCGGGTGTCAGCGTCTTCAAGCGCGCCACAATGGCCTGCTGAACCTCCCACGATCCGTCAGACATCAGTGTTTTGCCTTGCGAACGGCCTTATTCACCGCACCCGCGACCTTGCGGCGGATGCGCTTCCGCATCGCGCGGAACGTCGGAAAAATGTGGGGCTGGGCTGGCTGCGTCTGCGTCCCGAATTCGAGGAAACGCCAGATGAAACGGGCGAAGATGCCGGTCGCGTTCGGATCCTTGGTGCCACGAATTCCGACAAGCTGCTGACCGGGGCCATCAGCGAGGCGGCCACCCTGAACACTGTCGCGATAATTGCCGGTACGGGTGGGAGCCCGTGCTGCAACCGCCGCGGCCAACTCCTGCGCCGCTTCGAGCTGAGCCTTGGCGGCTTCCTTTTCCGCTTCTGGCACCAGTTGCCGCAGACGCCGCATCACGGCTTCTCGGCCCTGCCATTTCGCCTTAACCGCCATCGGGAATGGTTCCGATCACCATTTCCAGCATGTCATTGCGCTGGTCCGGATTGCGGATGGAATCGATGTTCCAGATGCGGCCATCGAGCCGGACGCGATGCTGTTCGGTGATGGCTCGCGCCTGAACCGATGACCAGATACGCAACACGCCGGCCTGCTGGGCTTCCATTCGACCCGCCTGAATGCGCTCCCGACCGCGTTCCGGCGAGAACTGCGCCGAAACCGTGATTCCGTCCATCCACGTCTCGACTGCGCCGCCCCCGCCATCGTCCGTGCGGACAAGCGACAGGAAGATGACGCGCTTTTCGAGGCCGCCGATGCGCATATCAGAGCGCTACGCCCGCCGACTTGATGACCATGTCCAACACCGAAGTCGACTTCGCGATGCCGACAATGCAGGGATATTCGCCGGTCGTCAGATCGGCAACCGGGCACATCCCGCCCGGCGTGTCGCTGAGATAATAGACGACACCGGCAACCAGCGTTCCGCCAATGGCGAGTGTACCCGCCTTCTGGATGGTCAGCGGCTGGTTGACCGCCGCGGCATGCAGCGCGACCCCGACCGGAACCCGAACAATCGCCGCGACGGCGTTGTTGTCGGCCAGCTTGTATTTGTCATCCGTGTCCCGGTAGACCCATTGGCCCGCTGTGATCGCGGCACCTGCGCGACCGGTTTCCAGTTGCGCGCCGACGCCAGCCTGCACGTTCGCCGCGGTGATCGTGATGTCAGCCATTTTCCAACTCCATGGATAGACGTTCGTTCGCCAGCCATTGCTCCAGCGACACCTTCTGAAACGCGGTCAGCGCCGATACTGCCGAGCAATTCACGACCGATATCCCCGCTCCGGCGATTGACGGTGCCGCGGCGTCGAGAAAGCCGCGCCAGAGCTCGGCCGTGGTGTCCCGTGGATTGGTCAGGCCGCCCCGATGATCGCCGTGCCAGTGGGTACCGAAATCAACGCGATGGTCGTAACCGATCAGCGCAATGTCACGAGCGCCGAACTGAATGGCTAGGTTGAGCATCTGGAAGCCGCTTCCGGCCCCCGCCCCGATCACACCGTCCTCATCAAAGACGATGGAGTTCACCCACTTGTCCGGCCACGCCTTCTTGAGTTCGACCTTTTGGACGCCGGGATGCTTCGACCTACTGACCTTCAGCCCCGCAAATTCATCACCCGCCCCGGTCCGCCACCACGCGACATCGCTCGCGTAGAGCACGTCGGCCCAAGGCGCGAGCCGCCAACTGTTGTTCGTCGCAGCGACCTTTGCGCGGCCGCGTAGCAGATCGACCTGCGCCGAAGCGGCCGATGGCCCCGAGGCGATGATGGCGCATCGCTCGCCGGACCAATCCGGATACCACTCTGGCCTCATGCGCCGGGAAGGTCTGTACCAAGAATCGAAATGTTCATACCGTCTGAGAGGATGAGTACATTGTGGCCGGGCGCCACATCTCCGATCATCGTCCGAACTCGACGCGCATGCTCATCAGACACCACACCTCTAACACCAACGATGATGATGTCGCCCTCACGAAGGGAAAGGCGCCGGACTGCTTCGCTGTGATCGGGGGAGAGGTGTGGGCTTTTCACGCTGCTACCGCCAGTCGGAGGCGTTCCACGCTTCACTGAAATGGACGGTTGATGACCGCGACACAAGCCGAACATCGAGAATCCTCCAATTGGTTAAGCCAGCGCCGGATTGCGCAGCCGGTAAAGCAGCGCCACCACGGGATTGGTGAGATCGCTTGAGGCCAATCCGGCCAGCAACTTTCCCTCATCCCGATCGGCATAGATGCTGCCGAGCACCATCAGCGTCGCAGCGGTGACCCGCGGCGGCACAGGATCAGCGCCCCAACCGTCCAGCTTGAGATAGTCCAGTACCGCGTTCTCAGCCTGCACCATCTTGTCGAGCAGGTCCGGATACCGCGGATCCGTGGCGGTGGGCGGGCTGCCCTCGAACTCGAAATCGAGGCGAAGGTGGCGGATGGCCTGTTCGGTTGTGATCAGCGGCATCAGAATTTGACTCCGCCGTAGGTCATCTGCGTCAGGTCGCGA
>DATMEW010000092.1:0-20261 GCA_035556495.1 Xanthobacteraceae bacterium
GGCCCTCGGCGTCCTCTACGACGACCCGCGCCCGACGTTCGAAGGCGCCGTGATCGAACAGAACAGTCGGGCCAGCGAAGGCCGCGACGCCAGCCTGGCCAAGCTGCTGGCGAAGGGCCAGACCTGGACCGTCACGGGCACCGCGGCCGATCCGGTTTAGGCAGGGTCTCACGCGAAGAAGGCGCCAGAACTCGATCCCCTTACACGGATCGCCGCTCATAGCGCCTTCGTGACTGTCCCCACCTCGTCATTGCGAGGAGCGAAGCGACGAAGCAATCCAGGGCGGCGCGCAATACGCCCTGGATTGCTTCGCTACGCTCGCAATGACGAGTGTCTAAGAGCCGGCTGTCTTAGAGCCGGCGTCCCGCGCGTAGCCAAACTTACTTCCGATACTCCACTTATGCGCAGCCCCTTCATGTCTTCGCATGAGGCATTTCAAACGCACCAGTCCCACGAGACCCTTTCCTATAGCCCGCAAGCTGTGCCACCCTGGCCGGATGGACGGAAAACGAAGCAGCGGGGCGGGGTACATGAGGGCGCATCGGTCGCACGGCCAAGGTGACACCCGGCTTTCCAAAGTGACACTTCCACGGCCCAAGGTGACACATCCCGGCCCCAAGGTGACACTTTCGGGGCCCAAGATGACACTTTCGGCCCTTTTGCCCCAGGACACTGTCAGATGTGTCAACACCCCCCGCTCACCGATGGCGCGAATCGGCTGAGCACGGGGCGATGGATAATCTCACTCACAGCCTCGCCGGCTGGGCGCTCGGTCAGGCCGGGCTCAAGCGCAAGACGCGCAAGGGGCTTGCCGCGCTGATCCTCGGCGCGAACATGCCGGATATCGATGTGTTCTTCGGCTGGGTGCCCTGGGTGCCGCTGGCCACGCATCGGGGCTTCACCCACGGTGTCGTCGGCGGGGTGCTGTTGATGCCGCCGATCCTCGCCGCGCTGCTATGGCTGCTCGACCGCTGGCAGGTGAAGCGGGGGGCCGTGTTCAAGAGCGGGCTGGCGATGCACGTCGGCTGGCTCGTGGCGCTGTGCTATATCGGCGCGGCCACGCATCCGCTGCTCGATTGGCAGACCAGCTATGCGATCCAGCTGTTCTCGCCGTTCAGCCCCCGCTGGTATCACAACGATTCGCTGTTCATCATCGACGTGTGGATCTGGCTCATGCTCGGCTCCGCCGTGTGGCTCTCCCGCCGCCGCGAGAAGCGGGGAGGGGGCGACTGGCGGCGGCCGGCGATCGTCGGGATCGGCGCGGTCGTCGCCTATATCTGCGCCAACGGCGTGGTCAGCGATCTGGCCAGCAAGGCTCCGCGCCGCGCAGCGCCTCACGCTATGCCGGATTCGGTGGTCGTCAGCCCGCCGCCGGTCGTGTTCTGGAAACGCAATGTCATCTGGCGGCAGGATCACGCCATTTCGCGCGGCGATTACGATCCGTTCCATTCGCTCACCGCGCTTGAAAGCTATTCCGCGCCCGTTCCGGACGGAATGAGCGATCCCCTGGCTCGCCGCGCCTTGCTGGAAACGCCCGGGCTCGCCAGCTTCCGCCGCTGGTCGATCCTGCCCATGGCCCAGGTCACGCGTGAACGGTGCCGCATCGTCGTGCGGTTCCAGGATGCCCGGTTCGGCGATCGGCCCGGATCGGGTGCGCTCGGCCGGTCCGCCGTGCTGCCCACCGGCGCGCCCGGCTGCGCCGCCACGCCGGCACCGGGTTGAAGCGCGGGCGGCTTCCCGCCATAAATGCCGCATGACGGGGGAGAGCGCACAGCGGGGTAACGTGCTGCTCGAAGCAGGGCAGCGCTTCGGCTTTTCGCCGGGCGCGCTGGCGCGCCTCTTCGCGCCGGGCTTCCACAAGCTGCTCGATCGCATCGACGCCGGCCTGGAAAGCGGCGCGATCCTCGCTCACCTGCCCGATGGCAACACGCGCCGGCTCGGCGGCCGGGCGCCGGGGTTCGAGGCTGAAGTGCAGATCCGCGATTGGCGAGCCCTGCTGCGGCTGGCCACGGGCGGCTCGGTCGGCTGGTATCAGGCCTGGGAAGCGGGCGAATGGACCAGCGCCGATCCGGTGTCGCTGTTCGCCGTGTTCTCCGCCAATGGCGTCAGCCTTGGCGAAACCGGGCGATCCCGCGGGCCCTGGCGGCTGGCCAGCCGGGCGATGCACTGGCTGAACCGCAATACGCGCGTCCAGGCGGAACGGAACATTCACGCGCATTACGATCTCGGCAACGATTTCTACGGCGCCTGGCTCGATCCGACGATGAGCTATTCCAGCGCCTACCGCTGGGGCGCGGACGGGCTGGAATCGGCGCAGCGCCGCAAGTGGAACCGGCTGGCGGAGCGGGTGGGGCAGCCGCAATCGCTGCTGGAAATCGGCTGTGGCTGGGGTGCCCTGGCCGGCTATTTCGCGGGGAAGGGCAGTAGCGTCACCGCGATCAGCCTGTCCGATGAACAGCTGGACTGGGCGCGCCGGCATCACCCCCAGGTCCAGTTCCTCAAGCAGGATTACCGCGATACCGCCGGCCAGTTCGATGCCATCGTCAGCGTCGAGATGGTGGAGGCGCTGGGGCGTGAATACTGGCCGGCGTTCATGCAATGCATCGCCCGCAACCTGAAGCCCGGCGGGCGGGCGGCGATCCAGTTCATCGCGATGCAGAGCGAGCTGTTCGAAGGCTATGCGCGCAACGCGGATTTCATCCAGGCCTATGTTTTCCCCGGCGGCCTGCTGATTGAAGCCGGCGAGTTCCGCGCCTTGGCCGAAGCCCAGGGGCTGGAGTGGCGGGATCAGGAGGATTTCGGGCTCGACTATGCCGAAACCTTGAAAGCCTGGCGCGCCCATTTCGACGCGGCCGTGGCGCAAGGCCGCTTGCCCGCCGGGTTCGACCGGCGGTTCTGCGATCTCTGGCGATTCTACCTGATGTACTGCGAAGGCGGCTTCCGCGGCGGCGGCATCACCGTCAGCCAGGTGACGCTGGTGAAGCGATAGGCAGCGCCCGGCTCAGCCGCCCTCGCGATAGCGGGCGAGAATGCTGTCGTGCACGATCGGGCTGAGCAGGTTGGAAAAGGCGCAGCCGCACAGGTTGTTTTCCCACCACACGACTTCCGCCTGCAGCGCCTCCAGCCCCGGCAACGTCAACCAACACACCGTCCCCGGATGCATCCGCGTGATCGCGGTGGCCGAAAAGCCCGACAGCGAAAGATCGTTCACCACCGTCTGAAACGCCCGCGCCCCCGAAGCGCGCAGCTGCGCCGGAATAGCCAGCTTAGTCCGCGGCGCGGAGCGATCCTCCTGAGCGGCGATATCGTAACGACCGAGGGTATGGTGGAGGGTCATATGACACGTTCCCAGCACAGCCGGGGGACTGCGCGGTGTGGAGGATAGGCTGAGGGTGGTTACCGGCTGATTGCCGTATAAAGTAAACGGCATCTCATCATGGCGTTCTCGATTTTGAGCAGAGCTTATTACCAGAGATATAAAAACAGAAATTTCTATCTCTTATATGTGGTAAAATAGTTGCGTAAATTACGTAATTAATTAACTGTCAGGAATAAATCATCAGATTTATCATCAGAAAAATCCTGCTTTTTGGGGCGGTATTCTTTGACTATCCTTCGAAGAACGCCTAGTGCCGCATCAATGTTATTGCAGTTCAGGGCTTCTTCAAGATCTTCTATCGCCATCCGCATTTGATCCCATGACAGCTCGGATTCGCGGGCTTTCATAATTCGAGGGTGAGAACTGAGTTCGGGATTATCTCCGATCAGCAACTCCTCAAAAAGTTTTTCGCCCCTGCGAATTCCAATGGTTTGAATTGCGATATCCCCGTCCACGTTCTGCTCATCGCGCACAGTTAATCCGGACAATCGGATCATGTTCCGGGCAAGCTCAAGAATTTTGACAGGCTCGCCCATGTTCAAGACGAATACCTCGCCACCCTCGGTCATTGCCCCGGCTTGCAAGACGAGCTGCGCAGCCTCTGGAATCGTCATGAAATAACGGGTCATTTCTGGATGCGTGATCGTCACCGGCCCACCAGCAGCAATTTGTTCGCGGAATTTGGGCACCACTGATCCGCTTGAGCCAAGTACATTGCCGAAGCGAACCATGGAGAATTTCCGGTCAGGCTGACGCCGGGCGTGTGCCTGGACAATCAATTCGGCCATACGCTTTGTCGCTCCCATAACATTGGTCGGTCGTACGGCTTTGTCTGAACTCACCAGTATGAAATATTCCGTTCCCATTCGGCTGGCTACGCCGATCAGCACCCAAGTGCCGAAGACATTGTTTGATAGGCCTTCTTTCGGGTTGGCCTCGACAAGGGGCACATGCTTATAAGCCGCAGCGTGGTAAATCGTTTGCGGACGTTCATGCCGCATTATTTCTTCCATGCGTCCCTCGTCCCGAACCGAGCCGAGATAGGGAACGACTTCTATGGTGCTATTCGACTTAAGCTTTCGAGCGGTTAGTTCCTCGTGGATCAGGTACAGGTTGTATTCCGCTGAATCGACAAGCAGGAGCCGGGCCGGTTGCAGATCCCAGATTTGCCTGCATAGCTCGCTTCCGATGGAGCCTCCGGCACCCGTGACCATGACGACACGATCGCGAATAGTCACCCCCAGCAATTCCTCATCGGGAGGAACGGGTTGTCGACTTAGCAAGTCCTCAATGGCGACTTCCTTCAGGTCCGCGACTGAGATTTTGCCTCGCGCAATGTCGGTCATCGAGGGGATTGTACGCACATGGAGGCCGATATCGGCCACTTGCTGCACAATTTCCGTCCGCCTCGTTCGGCTCAATTCCGGTGCTGCGAGGAGTAACTCATCAATTTTTTCGGTTTCAGCCAGAAGCTGCAAATCTTCGGGAGCGTACACCGGCAACCCCGCAAGCGTAGCCCCTCGGAGCGAGACTTCCTCGGCGACGAAACCTACAACTTTCAGATCAGGCGTCCTGCCCAAGGCCATTGCGAGTTGTCGCCCTGCATCCCCGACTCCGTAGATGACGGCTCGGGAATGCTGGGCGTCGCCGATGCGCAGGCGGTATGTGGAGCCCAGGAGCCAATCGGCAAAAACACGAGATCCGGCCACGAACAGAAATAGCAGAATCGGCCCGATTATCCCGATAGTGCGCGGTACGCCGGCCACTCCAACGAAAGTGAAGATTGCCACATATACAAGGCCGAATAAGATCGTGCTCCGTGCGATCGCCTGCAATGCGGCGGTTGTCGAATAGCGGAAGATTGCCCTGTACAAACCCTGGGTAATGAAGAGGGGAATGGCAAGCGGAAGTGCCACTATCGTGGCGTAAAGCGGCCCGCTATTGATAGCTTGCCACTCACCTAGCCGAAGAAAGAAGCTCACCTGAATGCTGACGAAACATAGCAGAACGTCCAGCATCAACATGAGCACCCGCTTAGCAAAGCGCGGTAAATCGATGAGAAAATCGGTGAGGGAGCGCATCATTCTATCGTTAATGTTTGATGCCCTCGCGTCGGATTACCCGAAGGACGGTAATCATGAGTATCTTCAGGTCGAACCAGATGCTGCGGGCTTCCAAGTATTCGCGGTCGTACCCAACTTTTGTCGAAATCGGAAGATCGTCTCTGCCCATTACCTGAGCCAGGCCGGTGATGCCGGGGACAAGGCGCTCAACCCCTTCCTTCCGACGCAGGGCAATCAGATCAGCTTGATTAAACAACGCCGGCCGCGGGCCTACCAACGTCATATCCCCGATAAAAATGCTCCACAACTGCGGAATCTCATCTAGACTTGATTGCCGAAGAAAGCCGCCAATAGGGGTGAGGACAGCGCTGGGGTCGGCCAAGAGATGTGTTGCGAGAGGGGGTGTCCCCACTTGCATTGTCCTGAACTTGGGCATTTGGAAAGAGTGCCCGTCGATACCAATCCTTTCCGACCAATAGAGCACGGGTCCTGGCGAGGTGGTTTTCACGGCAATCGCGATGATGGCCGAAAGGAAAAGGACAAACGGCGCGGATAGCAAAACGAACGCCAAGTCAACGCCTCGCTTAAGCACATGATATATCGCGGGCTTGCTCATTTCATACGTCTCGTGCCGACTAAGCTGGCCCCGCGGCATGGTCAACGCTTTATTTTAGAGAGGCTTTGTGGCAGGCGCGCATCGATGTCATGCGCCGGTAGCAGAGTGGCCGTCATAGGGGGGCGCAGCGCGATAGCGATGCAACTGCGACGGAAGTTCTTTCCCGAAGGCACTTACTTTGTGCGCGTTACGCCCTCTCAGGGCGAGCGCGAGGTTCGCGATTATCGGGCCATCGCTGCTCCCGACCTGGCTACATTCGATGTGGTCATTAATTGCGCCGGTGTGACAGCGGGATCGGAGAGCGAACTCAGGAGAGCTAATGTTGAGTTACCTCTTGCTCTTGCCCATGCGGCTCGCGAAGCAGGCGCTTCGACTTTCGTGCATATCTCCTCATTTTCCGTCTATGGGCGGGAAGAAGTAATTTCCCAAAGGACGGCCACGCAGCCAGTTTGCGCCTATGGCCGCTCCAAGCTAGCGGCCGACGAGGCCTTGCTTGCACTGGAATGTCCCGGATTCCGTCCCGTGATCGTGCGGTTTCCAGCCGTAATCGATCCGGATCGTCGTAAGGGCAAAGTGAGACTTCTGATATCGGTCCTTCGGCGCATTCGCTACATACCTCTACCGACGAGAGACGTGCGCCGATCAATGATCTCGTCCTCGCTTTCCGCGCGGGTGTTGGCGGATTTGGTGCAGGCTTCAGAATCGAAATTGGTGCTGGCCGCAGATCCGCAGCCGTTTACATATCGTCAAGTCATACAAGCGATCCGCGGACGCGAAGGTGCTAAATTGGCGAGAGCCATCCTCATGCCCGAGATCGTCTTTTCCCCGTTGGCTTTGGCGGCACCATCATTGCATCGGAGCCTGTTCACCGACAGTCTGCTCGAGCCAGGCAGTAATTTCGCGATGGGCTATCCGAGTGACTTGTACAAGACAATTGAAGACATGGCGACGGGGTTGGGTCGATCATGAGCCGTGCTCGTCTTTGGGTCATTTCGGAACTCTATTATCCTGAAGAAACATCAACCGGGTATTTCGTTACTAGGATCGCTGAAGGCCTCGCCGAAGCATTCGAAGTTCATGCAGTATGTAGCCGTCCTAGCTACAGTGAACGCCACGTTGCCGTGCCGTGGCGAGAGCTACACGCCGGTGTCGAAATCCACCGCATGCGATCTACCCGGTTCAACAAGGACACGCTCGTGGGGCGCGTTCTTAACTTGACGACTTTCACCTTCTGGGCGGGCCTATTTTGCCTTCTCAAGTTGCGGCGTGGAGACCGGGTTCTGGTGTTGACCAACCCTCCGACGATGCCGCTTCTCGCGGGCTTGATGGCTCGATTAAGGCGTGCGCGACCTTACCTTCTGGTTCATGATGTTTATCCTGAAGTTCTGATTGCGACAGACCTGATCGGCGAGCACGATCTATCAGCCAAGATTTTGGGACAGCTTACCGCAACAACATACCGAATCTACGAAAAGATCGTCGTTCTTGGTCGTGATATGTCCGAGATTGTCGTGCGCCGTCTCGGCGGTAACGCGAAACGAGTAGAGATCATCACGAATTGGGGAGATCTCGACGAGGTAAGACCACTTGAACCACGGCAAAACGAGTTCACCCGCAAACACGTTCGCCCTGGAAGCACTGTGATTCAATTTTCCGGGAACATCGGCCGTACTCATGATGTCGAGGCGGTGCTTAGTGCGGCTTGGCGACTTGAGGCTCGCAAGGATATAGTGTTTCAGTTCATCGGAGCGGGGGGAAAGTCCGCATTGGTGAGCGATGGCCGTAAGGCCCCGGCAAATGTCACCTATCTGTCGCGGCAACCCCGCAACTTATTGGGACCCATGCTGTCGAGCGCAAATGCCGTTGTTATTCCTTTCCTCGATCGAATGCTGGGCGTTTCGGTGCCGAGCCGCATGTATAACGTAATGTCGGCGGGGACGCCGATCATCGCCATGGCCCATTCCGACTCCGAGCTGGCGAAAGTGGTGACGGAAGAACGGTGTGGTTGGGCAATTCCACCGGGCGACACGGCCGAACTCGCCCGGCTGGCCGAATATCTTGCGACTCCGGAGGGGCAAGTCGATGGCATGGAGCGAGGTTTGAGGGGTAGGACGGCCGTCGCGCGGCGTTTCTCGCTCCCGATCATACTATCGCAATATTCTGCGCTGTTCGCGGAAGAAGGGCCATGCGCAATCGCGTCACCGCGCTCTGCGGGATGAGATCATGCTAGAGTCTCAGCCGTCCATTCCAAATCGGAGCGTTCCGCGGAGAGGCAGAGCAAACCCTGATCCTGTGCCGGCGCACGCTGTGGACCGCCGGGGCTGTCGCCGAATGCAGCAACAAGCGGAAGCGCTGAGGCTGGTGAGGGGTAGACTGCGATTATCTGCTCTGCCTTTTGCCTTAGCACCGTACATTCACATACTGCAATGGCACCGGATCCATCAGTGGCACGCGCGGTGACCCGCCAGCCAGTTGCTATGCCACGCCATGGCAATACAAAAGATCCGTCCTGGTTGCGGCGGCCGAAGCCGTCTACACCTCTCACAATCGTCTGACCTCCGGCTCGCGGGTCGAATTGCAGAGGATCTCCCGTGCAGTTCTGGATCGAGCCGCCCGAAAGAACAAGCCTTTTCAAGTACGGCCCAACTCGTATCACCGGGTTCTCCAAGTTGCGGAAGTGGCATCCTGAGAGATGGAACCGACTGGAAGCGCCGGTAAGCAATCCGCCGGCCGATACGCTCTTGTTGTAAACCTCACGTGAGGGTGAGCCGTCGAAAATGCAGTTGTCGAAGGTAAGTGTCGCGCTCGATCCAGCCACCTCCCGAACAGCGAAGCCTGGGTGGTTACGGAACGTACAGGCAGAAAATTGGGCATCGCAAGCGTCTGAGCGAATATGAACATGGCCGAGGAATTCCCGATAGGATTCGTTGCTGACAAAATCGCAATTTGAGAAGCGGACCGATTGGATCCCGCGGACACCTTCCGCGAAGAGTACTGAAGCGTATCGAGAGTAGGCTATTACGGCTTGCGAGATCAGAATGTCGCTGGACGCGTTTCCGAGCGTCACGGCGAAATTGGCCAGATACGATATCAGACCTTGCACAATGATATTCTGCGCAGAACTGAACACGAGGCCGCGCAACGCTTGGTCTATCGTAATCTCGGACAAGATTCCGTCCGCGCCAGATATCTCGATGGCAGTGCCAGCGGCAGAGAAGAAGAGGCGGGAAAGCGAAAATCCCTCAGCTTTGACGCTAACGACCGGCGCAGTCCCGGTCCCCCCCAGGAAGCGCAGGCCGTTTACGCCAACTGGCGCACCACCGGGGTCGGGGCGTCCTCGTGCGTCCGTGCCCATCGTAAGAGTCGTGCCGTGGGCGCCGCTAGCATCGATCACGGTTGCTTCACCTTCGCCGACCAGGTGCTGGCCTTTGCGTAAATGGATCGTTCCGTTGACACGATAGCGGCCCGCAGGAACGGTGATCGCGTCTGAAAGGCCCTCCTTCCACGGTTTGTTAGCCTCTGTGGCGGCGTTGAACGCCTCCGTGTCATCCGTGAGACCATCGCCGCATGCGCCGAATTCCATCACAGAGCGCTTGCGAACATTCGTGCGCGCGCCAGTAGGTAATTCCTCGGATTGAGCGGGAGAGGCGAAGCCGAGCCCAAGCAGGCCGAGCTTGGCAAGCACGTCGCGACGATCCTCCATAGCGCCGAAATGGAACTTGCTGCGCCATATAACAAGGCTAAGAGGTGCGGGTAGGGCTAAGCCATATACGAAGGGCGATGCGTTTGAACGACGGTAAAAGTTTCGTGGGTTCGCTGGCGTCCACCAGTCCCTTGCTTCAAGTGCCCTATCGCCGATGGTCAAAAGAACGGGGCAATCCTCGAAATTTGCTGGCGATATATCGCACCAAAAGGATCTCAATCGCCAATGTTTGATAATTCGAGGACCATAATCGAGGCTCTCAAGTTGCTGCCACGCCCGCTGCTGTCGCAACTCATGGCTTGGCGCTATCGGCGCGAACTCAGGCATGGTGAGCGTGAACTACGGTTCCTGGGTAACTTCGTTGCTACGAACGACTTATGTCTGGATGTGGGTGCCAATCTTGGGACGTTCTCATATATATTGGGCCGTCTTACGGGTAACTGCATTGCGTTCGAGGCGAACCCCCTTCTTGCCGGACTGCTCGCGAAATTGAGGCTGGATGGGGTGGTCGTCGAGCCGATCGCTATCTCGGATCGCACGAGTGTTGAGCGATTTGGATTTCCGCGCTCCCGCTACGGGCATGCTCTGGGGCGATTATTGCCAAAAGATTTTCCTGAAGGGCGCCTTGACTCAACGGATGTGCCTGTGAGGCCGATCGATAGCTACAACTTTCAAAATATTCGGTTCATCAAGATCGACGTAGAGGGCCATGAAGAGGCAGTCATCCGGGGGGCGGAGAGGGCAATTGCCGCATCCCGGCCTGTGATCATGGTCGAGGTTGAAGAGCGACACAATCCTGGTGGATTGCGACGTATATCAGACCACCTATCCAGCCTAGCATATAAAGGCTTCTTCTTAATGGATGGCTGGGTCGATATTGAGAATTTTTCTGTTCAAGAGCACCAAAATCCAGCCCTACTGGATGGTTCACCTCATAGAGGTGATCAGAATTATGTTAACAATTTCCTATTTTTACCGAATGGCGATTTGTCTATTAGAGAAATGCAGAAATGATTTCTGGACATGTATTTGAATTCTATATTCTATTGATAATTTCAATTGCAATGGTAGCGATTTCTTTTGTCCAATTGATAAAGAGTCGGTTTCTGCATCCTCGTGATCTGGCAATATTGTCGACGTTTTATTACGCCGTTCCCTTGTCAGTTGCGGGATTCTTCATCTACAATCCGCGCCAAGTTGTGTTTCTTCATGCTCAGGCCGCCAACCCGGCATACGCCTTTCTTTCTCTGAAATACGCGGTCGCTGCGATGCTGGCGCTTTATGTGGGTTCCTGGGGTGGCAAGCTCTTGGGGGAACCTCGGCTGGGCACCTATTTCAAGCTCGATGAAGGGGGGCTGCCTCGGGTTTGGATCGCCCTTGCCGTTTTTGTGGCGATCATCGGCCTGGGGGTGATGCAGTTCGGCTTGACTGATTTCATGGCAGGCTATGCAACGGAAGCGAATCAAGAGGAGGCCACTGCACTGGGGTTGGCGCTGGTCTATTTCGCTACCGGAAGCCTTGGGCTTGTGGTGGTCTACGCAGTCTTACTAAATCGTTTTCTTCACCGAAGGCAGTTGTGGATGTTGATTGGGGCGGCCTTCGCAGTTGCTATCCTAGTGCTCCTGATACGCGGCAAACGCCTGGAAATTGTCACCACTTTCCTTCCATTGGCGATAGTTCTTCTCGCTGCAAGGCGTCGTATGAAGATTGTGGCGTGGCGTGCTGTTGTGGGGGGCCTCGGGCTGATGGGTCTTGTTGCGATAGCCATGACAAGGCTCGACGATACCGGGGTCGGCAGATTCGATTTGTTCCAGTTCAATTTCTATGTGCTTTCGGAAGGCCTGTACGCTGGCCATGCGTTGCCGGGTATTATTCATCGCCTGGAGACGGGCATGATCGGATATGAATACGGGATACGTTTTGTGAATGGACTGCTGGGCTTCATTCCGCGTTTCGTCTGGCCGTTGAAGGACGACTTCGTATACGCGGGCAATTTGGCGCTGGAGGGGGTCGCTCCTCTCGGTGCGAGCACCTTTCTTTCCGAAGTGGTGCTACAAGGCGGAATGATCGCGGTGCTGCTGGTGCACCTGACGCTTGGCTTTGTTTTTGAGCGTGTCAACCGCTTCCAGGCAGTCTGGGATATGGCAATCGCTAGCGGCCGGATCCCAGGGCGTTTCATTGCATATATTGTGTTGACAGCGATCTTCATTCCGCATTTCCGTGACGGAATCGTTCCGGCAGTGAAGCTTTCTTTGCAGGCGGGCGCCGTGTTTCTCGTCTTGGTGAGGCTCCATTTGACGCCGGTCCACCTCCTCTTACCTAGCGTTCGGTCACGTCAACAGCCGTCGACCGCAAGGGGATAACGGTGAACGTCCGCAGAAACCTTGTGGCCAACTTGCTTGGTCAGGGTTGGGCTGCATTGCTCAACATTGCAGCAGTACCGATCTACCTTCGCCTGTTGGGTGTCGAGAGTTTTGGCCTGCTGGGACTCGCAATCGTGGTGCTTGTGTTGGCTTCGTTGTTGGACGGAGGCATGGGGCAAACTCTCAATCGTGCAATGGTTCACTTTCATGTGGGCAAGGTTGGCCGCCACGAGACGATCGACCTGCTGCGCAGCATTGAGGCGTCTATCTTTGGGGTAGCACTCGTGGCCAGCGCGGGAGCTTTCCTCGCCGGCCCAGCGTTAGCTAGCTGGCTTATTGATGCCCGCGGACTCCCGGACTTCGTTGTCGAGCGCTCGCTTTTACTAATCGTCATTGTGGCTCTGCTGCGAGTAATCGAAGGGATATATCGCTCTGCCCTGCTCGGACTGGATCGTCCGATCCTAGTGAATGTGCTGTCGGCAGTGTCCGCCACGGTACGCATCGTTGCTCCCTTGCCGGTTATCGTCTTTGCCAAAGGGGATGTACTAACCTATTTCTGGCTTCAGTTGGTAATCGGCTTGGCGTCGCTGATTTGCTTCGGAACGATCACTCATGTAGTGCTTGAAGGTACGCTTTTTGGCAAAGGTCACTTCCGAATAATTCTGTTGCGAAAATTACTCGGTTTCGCTGGCGCCGCGGTCGCCATCTCTTCGCTCGTCTCCGTCGCTAACCAGCTAGACAAAATTGCTGCTGCGCGGCTCACAACTTTGGAAGACTTTGGCTATTATTCAGCGGCAGCCACGGTCGCGACGGGTATCTATCAACTTGTATTGCCAACTTTCCAAAGTTTCTATCCTAAACTGTCGTATTTGCAGGCCATCGAAGCGCAGCCTGAGTTCGATCGGCTGGTTCTAAGGATGGCTCAGCTCGTGGGCTTTATTGCCGGTGTGCCTATTGCCGTCATTGTGCTAAATGCCGACGAGGTTGTGTTTGCGTGGACCGGGAGCCCAGCCGTTGCCGAGCTGACAGCGCCTCTGCTATTCTGGCTGTGTTTCGGCACGCTCGCGAACGGCCTTTTTTATGTCGCACTTGCAGCGCTGCTCGCGGCCGGACAGCACAAAGTCGCCGTCGTTACTACGACGGTGTTGCTTGTGGCTCTTCTGCCTTTGCTATTGCTAGGTTGGAACATTGCCGGCCTAATCGGACTCGCCGCGGCGTGGAGTTCGGCAATGGGGTGCTGGTGCCTCGTCACGTTGGTGTTGACGGCGCGAGCGATAACTGGGGCGCGGATCCTGCTGCCGCTGCTGGCCCATAGCGTGGCCCCATTTCTGATAGCACTGCTCGTTGGGGCTGTGATCCGGTATATCATTCAACATGATATGCGCGGACAACTCGTGGAGATCCTGTTCACCATAGTAACTGCGATCGCCGTCGGTCTGCTAACTGCCATTTCCTTATGGTCTATCGAGCGGCTTCGGCAGTCGCGAGGAGGGGCCTTCGAATGAACGGCGGTCTCGATGTAATAAGCGTGAAGGCCTTCGGCGATCTTATCATCGCCTTGACCTGTATCGGACGGGGCACCGGCGCTGACACGGCCGACGCCCGCGTGATCCTGGGTTCTCACCTGGTTCCTCTCTATAAGGCCCTCGGCAGTTCAATCCCGGCGGTTGTGTTGGAACATGGAGAGGCGGGTGTTCCCTCATTCTATGACATTCGCCGGAATGGAATGCTGGCCGCCCTGCGGAGCGGAATGCGTTTACGCAGCCTTCTGATGAGCGCCGACGTCCGATCTCCACTGTTCGATCGGATGAGTTGGCGCGAACGGTTTTTGGCCGCCGGGCGGACCAGGTCGACGCTGCCGCCTGCAGAGAACATCTATCTTGCCTACCAGCAAGTATTTGGTCCAATACAATTGCCATCGGGAACCGGACGCGAAGCGGGCAAACGCATTGGCATCTTCCCCGGAAGCCGATTGGCCGCGAAGAACCTGCCTTGCGAACTGGTGAGAGATGTGCAGCGGACAATCTCCGAGTTGGGCGGAGATGCGTCTCTCCACTTGCTTGACGGCGAGCGGCCCGATCTGGAAGCTGGAGATATAAAAAGCGTAATCATACCACGCGACTTCGGAGCCATGATCGAGGCGGTGCGGAGCTGTGATGCCATCGTTTCGGCAGACAGTATGCCTGCGCACCTTGCGGAACTAGTGGGCCGGCCGGTTTTCGTTTTTAGTCCGGTTGATAATCGTTATTGGCTGCCGTTCTCGGCCTTTGCCGAAGCTCGGTGGAGCTTGTTCGCTGGGGATAGCGATGACAGGTTTGAAGGATTCTTACGCAGGATGATCCCTATCGATGGCGAATGAGCGGGAACGATTGTGTAAGTCGCGAGTGCTGGTTGTCGGCGACATCATGCTGGATCGCTATTGGCATGGGAGCGTAGACCGCGTTTCTCCCGAGGCGCCGGTGCCGGTCGTACGTATGGCGACCGAAGAAACCCGGCTCGGGGGTGCTGGAAATGTAGCGCGCAACATCGTTTCCTTGGGTGCTTCGGCAGTACTTGTCGGCGTTGTCGGCAATGACGATGCGGCTCTGCAAGTGCGGCACCTTCTTGAGCAAAGCGGGATAGGCGATGCTCTGTGTTCCGATGACAGTGTGCTCACTACGGTGAAGTTGCGGATCAACGGCAGGGCCCAGCAACTTCTGCGTGTCGACTTCGAAGAACAGCCCAGCTTAAATGCGCTTGAGTTGATGCAAGATCGTTTCCAGCGGGAGTGCGAGCATTATGACGCGCTTGTCTTATCCGACTACGGGAAAGGCGGACTTGCGTTTGTGCGGCGGAAGATCGCGCGGGCTCGGGAAGTCGGCTTACCTATCCTCGTGGATCCAAAAGGCTCCGATTATTCTGCTTACAAGGGGGCGACGGTCATCACGCCGAACCGTCAGGAATTGACGCAGGTTATCGGTGCATGGGCTGACGAAGCGGAGTTAAGCGAACGGGTCGGCCGGCTGCTTCGAGACCTCGAACTCCAGGCCCTGCTCTTGACCCGCTCGGAGGACGGGATGTCGCTATTCGACCGTGAAGGGAGGGTGGACATTCCCGCCGACGCGCGGGAGGTTTACGATGTCACTGGAGCGGGCGACACCGTAATCGGCACCTTGGCCGCAATGATCGGAGCAGGCTTCACGCTACGCGAAGCGCTGCCCTACGCAAATCGCGCGGGTGGGATTGTTGTCGGCAAATTTGGCACGGCGACCATTGATCTCGAGGAACTATTGAGATGAGATTTATTGTAACCGGAGGTGCGGGATTCATTGGTAGCAACGTTATCCATGCGCTAAATGAGCGCGGAATTGAAGACATTATAGTTGTCGACAACCTTGAGAAGCCTGGGAAATTTTCCAATTTATCGAAATTGAAAATTTCTGACTTCTTTGCAAAGGAGGATTTTTTAGAGAGGTTTTCTTCCGGATATTTCGGAACAGTTGAGGCGATATTTCACGAAGGGGCATGTTCTGATACAATGGAGCATAACGGCCGCTACGTGATGGATAATAACTTCAGATATTCAAAGAATATACTGGACACCTGCGTTGCTAACAAAACTCGTCTTCTTTACGCATCTTCGGCGGCCGTATATGGTGCTTCGGGCGTCTTTATGCCTAGTCCCGTTAATGAGACACCGCTGAATGTCTACGGTTATTCTAAGTTGCTGTTTGACAACGTTGTGCGCAGGTGTTTTCTTAGGAAAGATCACGCGCAAATAGCGGGATTTCGATATTTCAACGTCTATGGTCCGGGGGAAGATCATAAGGGGCGGATGGCCTCGGTCGCTTGGCACCATATGAATCAGCTTCGTGAAGCAGGGCATGTCCGCCTGTTTGGTGCCTACGATAATTATGAAGCGGGGCAGCAGTCGCGCGACTTTGTCTATGTAGATGACGTCGTTCGGGTGAACATGTGGTTCCTGGATCATCCGGGCGTGAGTGGAGTTTTCAATCTCGGAACAGGGCGTGCCGAACCATTCAACGCTGTTGCCCATTCGGCAGTCAATAGCTGGCGGGCTGGGCTGGGCTTGGCGGCCCTGTCCCTAAAGGAGCAGATTGCTGCGGGCCTAGTCCGCTACATCGATTTTCCTGATAACCTCAAAGGCAAGTATCAGAGCTTCACACAAGCCGATATTTCTGCGCTGCGACAAGCCGGCTATGACTCCGAGTTCCAGACAGTTGCGGAAGGAGTTGTAAAATATGCGCAGTTCAGGAACGCTTCTCAGTAACCTAACTCTTTCTCGACCGCGCCGCACAATGCGTGACCAATAAGAATATGAGCCTCCTGGATCCTGGCGGTTACATTGCTATCGACTATCAACGCGATGTCGGACAGTTGTCGCAACTTGCCTCCATCCCTGCCGAGCAGTCCAATTGTAGTGATCGACAATTCGCGCGCGGCTTCGAATGCAGCAATGACGTTCGGTGAATTGCCCGATGTGGAGATTCCGACTAGACAATCCCCAGATCGCCCCAAGGCGACAACCTGACGGCTGAATACACTACGAAAATCATAATCATTGGAAATGCACGTCAATGCCGATGTGTCGGTTGTAAGTGATAGAGCCGGCAGGGGCCGGCGATCCTTGAGAAATCTACCGGTGAATTCCGCCGCGAGGTGCTGGCTGTCGGCCGCAGAACCACCGTTACCGCAGAACATCACCTTTCCGCCACCGCTGATCCCGCTGGAGATTGCCGCCACTGCTGATCCGACCGCATCGTCGAGCACATCGAGTCGTGCAAAGAGTTCACGGTGCTCGGAAAGATTGGTAAGGAAAGCCGACATGCGGGAGACCTATCCTCATCACGATTGTCATAGCGAGGTTGCGTTGAATTTGGATAACCTAAGCCACCTCATGAGCAAGGTCATATCGCCAGAATGGGCGGAAACAACCTTTGCCCGACTGCGCGGCCCGGTTGTTTTCACGAACGGCGTATTTGATATTCTTCATCGGGGGCATGTCATTTATCTGGCGCGAGCGCGAGCTCTCGGCCATTCACTGGTGGTGGCGCTGAATACCGATGACTCGGTTAAGCGGCTTGGCAAAGGTGCTGATCGACCACTCAACTCGCAGGAGGACCGGGCGATCGTGATGGCCGGCTTGGCTGCGGTCGATATAGTCACATTCTTTGATGAGAATACGCCTTGCGATCTGCTGAAAAGGCTCAAACCCCAAATCTATGTGAAAGGCGGGGACTACGACATCGAGCATCTGGAGGAAACGCGTCTGGTACGAAGCTGGGGCGGAGAGGCGCATGCGCTACCGTTCGAGGTAGGATTTTCGACCACCTCGCTTCTTGCGCGGATAAGGGGCCGATGAGCGGACGAGCGGCAGCTTTCCTCGATCGCGACGGCGTAATTAATGCCGACCGAGGATACGTTCACGATATCGAGAATTTCGAGTTTCTTCCGGGGGTTCCCGAAGCACTACGAAAGCTCCGTGCCGCAGGTTATTTGTTGATTGTTGTCACAAACCAGTCCGGGATCGGACGGGGGCTTTATTCCGAGGCGAAGATGCATGAGCTGCATAGCTATATGCAGACGCAACTAGCGGCGCATGGCGGCGCATTCGATGCGATCTATCATTGTCCTCATGATCCGATTCAGGGCTGTGAATGTCGCAAGCCGCTTCCGGGATTGCTTCTGCAAGCGATGAATGATTTCGATATCGATCGAACGAGCTCATTTATCGTCGGCGACAGACCCTCCGACCTTGCTGCAGGCGCGGCTGCTGGCCTCGGCACCGGCTATCTCATATGGAGTGATGGGAAGTTTCAAAGCTTACTCGATTGTGTCGATACTATTTTAGCCACACAACAAGCGGTTGCCGCGCGATCAATTTAATCTGACCTGCCGGATCGTCGCCTCCGCGGACTGTGTGTCATCATCGTCGCGCAACCGAAGGCTAAACCACTGGTCGATGCAATTTCCCGGCACGAAAAACTGGAAGGTGCCCGCATTTCTTTGGGGAGTGACCGGAACAGTTCGACCACTGGTGCGGCATCTGACATCAAGTGTCATGATTTTGAGGCTTTCAGCGGGGGCATCCAGTTGAGCCGTGTATCGTCCTGGCTGAAGCGAAAGCAACTGGCGCGCGACAATGCCTTCCCGGTCGCTGGCCGCAAAGGCGACAAGACCTTCGTTTTGCATAAAATCAGCTGTTAAATCAGGGTCTTCGCTGATAATCCATCCAAAGGGGGCTTCATATTCGGGATGCTTGAATTCGGGATCGAATGGTTCTCCGGTGGCTTCCGGATGCAAAGCGCGAAAGTATGATCGAGCCAGGCTGATCCTGTTCGTGGCGACTAATTGGCTCACCAGATTAGCGCGCAACTGGGCGTCTTGAGCCGCTCGGCCATTTGGAGCCATAAGCATCAACTCGCGAACGGCTGGCAGTGCCGCGGGGATAGTTAAGGCCTCGCCAACGAACCGGTGGTACCAAGCGGGGTCGGCGGCGGCGATTGGCTTCATGAAGGCGACTAGCCGTGGATCGTTCAATCCTCGTGCGAGGATCGGAAAAATCGTTCCAAACATGGATTGGTTTGTGCGCAAGGTCTCGTCGACGTGTCTTACAAGCGACCGCATATCGCCGCTGTTGGCCGCTTGCTGAATCAATTCCATCTGGATCAGTGCGTTTCGCCTCGACAGGTGACCCGCGTGAGAGAGCAGGTAGTTTGCTAGTTCGTCCTCGTGCTCAAGTTGTGCTTGGTGAGAGAGGGCAAGCAGCGATGCGAGTGCAAAGGGTTCATGCCGCAAAGCCTTGCGAGCATCTCGCTCCACGGAATCGAAATTGATCGGCTTAGCTTCTAAGAATTCGGATTTTAATTGTCGGACTTGATCGGCGGAAAGTAGGCCTTGTTTTCTTGCTTCTTTTATAGCTTCAGCTTGTTGATGTTGCTGCTGATGCTGCAGGTGTAGCGCCAGTTGTATCCTGGCCAAAGCATCTCGAGCCAAACCATTGCTCGGGAAAATCATCGAAGCGAAGGCAGGGCTTTGTCGCAAAGCTGCGTTCGAAAGGTTGGTGGCGACCGCTGTGGCAGCCAATAAGACGGCAGCGACCGAGATCACCCCGATCCGGAGAACGCGAAACATTCACTCGGTTCCCATAAGATGGCTATACTTCGGCATCTTTGCGTCCGTAGCCGTAGCCATAATCGTAACCGTATCCGTATTGTGCTTTGCGAGCTTCGAACTTGGTCATGACTACCCCAACCGGGGTAATCCCCGCCTGGCGAAGGCGCGCAACTGCAGTTCGAGCCATTCCGCGTTTGGTTGAGTTTGCTTCGATCGCATAGACGACCGCTTCCACCCGACTCCCAATAATGATTGCATCGGCCAACCCGAGAACGGGTGGAGAGTCGATGATCACATAATCGAAACGTCGCTGCAACTCATCGACCATCATTTGCAATCTTGGGCCCGATAACAGATCGCCAGCAATAGGCGGCATCGGGCCGGCGGCCATTACGGACAGACCCTCGCACGGACCGAGCGCAATCAGCCGATCGATATCGTCATCGCCGCTCAAGAAGTTACTTGTGCCGAACTTGTTATCCATGTCAGCCAGCTTGTGAACTGACGGGGAGCGGAGATCGCAATCGACCAAGATTGCTGTTCGCTTTGCGCGAGCAAGCGACTGTGCAAGCGCCAGCGCGGTAGTGGACTTGCCCTCGGAAGCGCGCGTCGACGTAACAGTGAACGAACGTGGGACGCCATGATCCGTGGCGAATTGTAAACTGGTCCGTATTGAAAGGTAAGCTTCGGACTGCGCCGATTTTGGATCGTCTAAAGCTTGTCTGGCATCCTCGTCCGCCGCGGTCATCGGTACTATGCCGAGCAAGGGCAAGCCAGTGATCTCGGGGATGACCGATGGATCTCGAATGGCTTCGTCGATTTGTTCCAGGAGGAAAGCTACAGCGACACCAAGGCCCAGCCCGCCCAACAACGCTAGCAGAACGTTGATCGCGATGCGCGGACTCGATGGCTTATCCGGGACCTTCGCGCTGTCGATGACGGAGATATTGTTGTTGCCGACGCCGCCAGCCACGCCAATTTCCTTATAGCGCTGCAGCAGGGCATCGTAGAGTTGCCGATT
>DATMEW010000093.1:0-27231 GCA_035556495.1 Xanthobacteraceae bacterium
TTGGAAACGATCATGCGCGGCCCGGCCATCAGACCTTGCGCGATGCCGTAGATGCTCGTGGTGAAATACATCCGCTGGATCAGCCGGTTCGCCAGGAAGGCCAGATTCAGAAACAGGATGAAGCGATAGGCTGGCGTATCCAGAAGCCAGTAGGACGCGCCCACCTCACCCGGCACGAAGCTAAACAACACTTCCACAACGATTAGCCCGAACATGACCACATAGGCCACGATGGCTGTCGGCGCCGTCAGCAAGCCCTTGCGGTCGCGCAGGAAGAAATAGCGCCCGCCCAGACTCGCGCCCCAGCCGTGCTGCGACCAGCCCTGAAATGCGATGCCCAGCAGCCAGCGCGCGCGCTGCCGGTAGGCGGCACGAAAGTCCGACGGAAAAAACTCGCGCGTCGCGATCGGCAGGCTTTTCTCGACCTGGATCGGCTGGGATAGTTCATTCGCCGCTTCCATGGTGAATTGCACGGGGAAACGCACGAAAATCTCGCGCATGCCCAGATTCTTGAGCCGGAAGGCAATGTCATAGTCTTCCGTCAGGCTCGTGGTCGAGAAGACCTCGCCCTCCTGCTCGGCATGGAGCAGCGAAATCGCAGCACGGCTGAAGCAGACCGAAACGCCCGCGCAGGGCACGATGCCGGTCATGCTCTCGCGCACGACCAGATCCTTGGAATGCCACTCGGCGAATTCATCCATATAGGTGCCGGCGACGAGTTCGCCGACGCCGCGCTGGAACGAATAGACAGGAAGCTGGATCAGATCCATCCTGTCCAGCAGATAGTTGAACAGCGGCAGTTCGTAAGGATGGATCACATCCTCGGCGTCATGCATCGCGATGCCCGGGAATAGTCGCCCTTCCTGCTGCTCGACGGCAAAAATTTTCGAGAGGATCACGTTGAGGCAATCGGCTTTACTGGTCGGTCCGTCGCGCGGAACGACAGCCATGCTGACGCGGGGGAACCGCTTCATGGCCTGCTCCACCTCCGCGATTGTGCGGGGATCGTTCTGATAAACTCCCACGAAGATGCGATAATCGCTGTAGCGGATCAGGTTGTTGCTGGTCTCCAGCATCGCCTGGATGACTTCGCTTTCCTGCCACGCCGGCACCATGATGGCGATGGGCCGCTCCGGCTTGGCGCTGAGCGCTTCCGCCCTCAGCGGCGGAAACCGCGCGCGTATCCAGAACCACCTGTAGAATTCGCGCACCCAGTACCAGCAATCGATGAAGAAGTCGTCCAGGCTGGACAGCAGGATCAGTACCGTCACCGCAACCGTGAGAATCTCGACGGCATGCTGAAACGTGACCAGCAGATAGACGAATATTGACATCGGATATGCAGCTCAGCGGGAGCGGAAATACAGCATCAACAGACGGCGCCCGAGGACGATCAGCACGATCAGCGCGATTGTCGCGAACAGCACGATCAGCCCGTACTGCCTCAACCATGGCTCGATATTCTGCGCTGAATTCTTGATGTCCTGAAACAGCGACATCCGCGTCGGAGGCGGCGCGTCGTGCCACACGACGCCGCTGTCCGCGACGATGGCATTCGCCCCGCCGCCGCGCAGATAGAGCGAGACAGGCCTGGGCACCTCGCCCGGCTTCGCCATCACGACGCGCAGGCGGCTCCCATCGTTGCTCGCGAAAAGCCCGACCAACGGCGCATTTCCGAGCGAGGCAAGGTTGAGTTGCTCGGAATGGGCGGGCACGGGTAGCTGCAATCCCTCGGGACCGGCTACCTCGAACAGGATCGACGGCCTGTCGGCCTGCCCGCTCGGTGCCGAACCGAAAGCGATGGTGGTCTTCTCCGCGCTGGCCCCGAAAGCAGAGATCATCTTCGCCGTGAACAGCAGATAGGGACCGATGGCGTCGGACTTCGAAGCTTCGGTCGGCAGCAGCACGGTCCCGCCGGTGGCGAAACGATGCGCAAAGCCGATGAAGCCGGTAGCAGGCTCGTTACCGAACGAAACGCCCGACCCGGGGAGAATCTGCACGGCATGACCGCTCTGCGGTGGCGTGCAGGCCTGCCGGTCCGGCGCGCGGTCCACGACGACACGCAGCACATTGCTGAAATTCAGCACCTGCGGCGGCAGCGCGAAAGTCACCTCGTTGTCACCGACATTCAGGCGCTGGGCCGTGACCAACTGATCATTGAGATAGAAGGTGGCGATGGGCGGCAGGCTGGACCAGTCCGGCGCGACCGCGATGCGCACCAGCGCGCGCTGTGTTGCCCGGCCATCGTCCGCGAGCAGCGGGAAGTTCATGCTCCAGCTTCCCTTTTGGCGCACGGGCTGGGCCGGCGGCAGCGGCGAAAACTCGCGAAAGTCGGCCCGCACGTGCTGCGGCGCGGACACCCGCCCCACATTCGCGCTCCCGCCGGTGATGGTCGCCGGCGCGAGCTGCCACAGGCGGGTCAACGCCACGACATCGTGGGAAGGATCGATCACGATATCCAGCTTGCCGTCCTCGCGTTCGAGAACAGCGCCGGCCTTTCCTGAACCGAGGGAACGGAGGCGGATGGCCGCGATGTCGTTTCCGCGCTCGGTCGTGATCCGCGGCTCCACGCCGTAAGCCAGCATCACGACAGCAAGCTGGAGGGCCGCCTGCGCGATCTCCGGCGATGCGCCCTGCTCCCCGGGAAGGATGATGCGCGCCCTGCGCGGCAGCAACTGCACCGCTTCCGACAGCGAGACGATACGCGCGATGTCCACATCGAAGGAGACCGTCGTTTCAGGCAGGATCGACACCACGTTGGCGCTGTCATAGTCAGCGGTACAGGGATCGGCATTCGTCAGCATCTCCGCGTCGAAACGCAGATTCATGCTGCCGTTGGGCGCAACTTTGGAGACATCGATGACCACCTCTCTCTGGATAGGCAAAACGCCGTCGGCCCGTTCGAGCGCAAAGGAGTCGACCGGCTGACCGTTCGCCGTAACCAGCACGCTGCCGCGATACAGGCTCGGCGTCGTCGACGTACCCGCCATCCGCAGCCGGAGATTGGAAATATTCTCCGGACGGGGAAGTGAAAAGAACGCAGTCGCCGATTCACGGGAGCGAAGTTGAAAGCCGCTGGCAAAGTTGCGTTCCTTCACGGTGATCGACACCGTACGGGTCTCGGCCTGCGCCGTCGGAACACCGAGCAGGATAACACTCGCCAGAATTGCTGCCCTGATCATCGGCGACCTTCTCCAGAAAACTATCACCGGCCAAAGACCGGAAAGAAAAATTCAGGCTCACGCCAGTTCGTCCGCGCGGGAATGTTTCATCTGCTCGGACGTCAGCCGGCTGCGTAATTCGCCCACCAGGCGTTCGGACGCCATGCCGTCTCCGTAGGGAAACCGGACCTGAGCCATCTTCGCGAACGCATCCGCATCGTCGTGAAGCCGGGCGATGGCGGCGAGAAGCCGGTCGGGATCGGTCCCCACCAGTTGCGCGGCACCGCATTCCACGGCTTCGGGCCGCTCGGTGACGTCGCGCAGCACCAGTACGGGCTTGCCCAGCGCCGGCGCTTCCTCCTGAAGGCCGCCGCTGTCCGTGACCACGATCCAGCTTGCCGCCAGCGCCGCGACGAGATCGGCATAGCCCACCGGTTGCGACAGGCAGATCCGCTCATGCCCTCCGAGAATCTCGGCCGCGGTGCGCCGTGTGTCGGGATTGGGATGCACGGGAAAGAACAGGCCAATATCCGGATAGCGTTCGACGACTTCGCGCAGCGCCGTCAGCATGCGCCGCAGCGGCACGCCGGCATTCTCGCGCCGGTGCGCCGTCACCAGAACCGGACGGGCCACCGCGGGAAAGGCCGCCGGCAGCGGCGGCTTGCGCGCGGCCATGTCCAGCAGGGCATCGATCACCGTGTTGCCGGTCACGATGCAGTCCCTGCTCGGGATGCCTTCCGCGCGCAGGTTCCTGGCGGCCTGCTCCGTCGGCGCGCAGTGCAGCGTCGTTCCGAGCGAGACAACACGGCGGTTGAACTCCTCCGGAAACGGGGCGGCGAGATCGCCCGTGCGCAGTCCCGCCTCGACATGGACGAAGGGCAAACGGCGGTGGAAGGCCACCATGCTTGCTGCCATCACGGTTGTCGTGTCGCCCTGCGCGATGACGCAGGCCGCGTCCAGTTGATCGAGCAGGGTGTCCAGCCGATCCAGAATGATCGATGCGACCTCGACGACCGACTGGCGAGCACGAACCACCGGCACGCGATGAGATATATCCAGGCCGAAATCCCCGATGGCCTGATCCAGCAGTTCGATATGCTGGCCGACCGCAACGACAACCGGCACGGCCCAGTCGCTGTCGCGCAGTCTTCGGATGACCGGCGCCATCTTGATGACCTCCGGCCGTGTGCCGATGATGCAGACACAGGGAACGCGTCGCGACGGGTGGGATATCTGCATGAGCGGCTAGTTTCCCACGTATCGTGCGACCATGACAAAGAAAAACAGAATGCCGAAGACCATCCCCACCGTCGCTCCGATCACGCCGGCCCCATAAGCACCGAGAAAGCCAAGGCCGACCACAATGCTGGCTCCGGCCGTAATGGCGACAATGGATTTCAACATCACCGGCGCACCGTTGGAGAGCCTGTTCTAGATAGATAAGTCTGAAGGCACACTGAACCGCACAGATGCAGATTCTGATGCTTAATGAATTTGAAAAGATATCGAAAAAAGCTGACCGGCAATCCTTACGGGATGGCTGCCTCTCTTCGCTAGCTTGCGCGCTCCACCAGAAGGGGGCGAAGCATGTCGAGAACGACAGGCGCAGAGACTGAACATTATGGGCGGCCGGCGACCGCTCCAGGGGCACTGGTTGGGCAGCCACAAACGACGGAAATGTGGCAGAGCTACATAAGTGGCGAGTACCGGCGCGCGCCGGCACGCGATGCGCTCCTGATCGCCGGAGCGTGGTTGGGATTCCTGACGGTATTATGGAACCCGTCACTTCATATCGCGGTCTTCGCGGCGGGGCTGTGCCTGACCGTACCGGCGCAACGCACCGTTCGAACGCGCATTCAGGGTTAACCGGAGGTTAACACCTCCGCCTCAACATACCGTGTGGACAGCGCCGCTGATCCCGAAGCCGACGCCATTGCAATTCCCAACGTCGTTGAGAAGATTGCAAGGCGTATCTTCGAACTGCGGCCCGCTCCCCCTTGGACAAATTGTCCGCGGGTTCCCTCGTAAGGCTATGTGCCCACACGGTTCCGGATTTGCAGACTCGTCTCAACCTTCGGTCTTCGACTGGCGTCCGGGGCTGCGCTGCACTCCGTGTGAAACGTCTGCGCCTCGCCGGTGCGGGCACAGCGCTGGCGTTGTTTGTCGCCATGTCCGGTCTCCAGCTCGCCCTCGCGCAGCCAGCCCCTCTCAGCGGAGAGGCATGGTCGCTGGCCGACGAAGCCTACAAAGCCTATGACGCCCGGGATTTCGCGCGCGCCGCCGACAAGGCGCGCGAAGCAGTGGCCTTGCGGCCGGACCTTGCCCAGCTGCGCCGGCTGCTGATCAATACCCTCGCCGCGCAAGGCGATATCTCCGGTGCGCTGGCGGCAGCCGAGCAGGCGGTTGCGGACAGCGTTTCTGACGCTGAATTGCTCAGCCTTCGTGATTCCCTCAAGCAGCAATCGGCCGCTCGCCCCGCCACATCCGCGCCCGACGCAGGCTATCTGGCAGCGGATGCCGGCTATCGTGCCTATGCCCGCCGCGATTACGCGGCCGCCATCGCGAATGCGCGAAAGGCGCTGGGGCATGATCCTTCCCGCGAGAACTATCATTCACTGCTCGTCGATGCCTTGCGGGGCGCAGGCCGCGCGGCCGAAGCCGAGCGCGCCGCGAGCGCGGCGCTCGCACGCTTTCCGTCGAGTCCCGTACTGCATCTCCAGCGCGGCTACCTGCGCCAGCGGCTGAAGCTCAACGACGGCGCCATCGCCGATTTCACCGTCGCGCTGCGTTCATCCCAGCTTACGCCTGCGCAGAGGCGTAGCGCCCGGCTGTCGCTCGTCGATGCCCTGTTGGCGGCGCGGCGACCGCAACAGGCCCTCGCAGCGCTTGGGCCTCTGGGACGTGGATATGAGCCGTCCATCCGGCGCGGCTTCGCGCTTCAGGCGCTCGACCGCCAGGACGATGCCCTTGCAGCGTTCGACGAGGCCGCCGCGCAGGCCGGCAACCGCAGCCAGCGCAGCACGGCCGAGCGCGGCGCAATCTCGGCGCTCGCCGCCCTCAACCGCATGCAAGAAGCTCGCGTGCGGTTCAACACCGCCTATGGGGCCGGACTCCTGCAAGGCATGTCCGCCCTCGACACGGCTTATCTCGCCAATCAGGTCGGCGAATATGCCATCAGCTACGCGTTTCTCCAGCGCGCCGACGCGCAGGGCCAGTTGGGCGGCAACGGCCTGCTTGACGCGGCCTATGCGGCCCGGCGCGCCTTCGACAACACGGCCGCCGAAAGTTATTTCCGGCGCGCCATCGACCTCCACCACGAGGGCGCGCTCCCGCTGGACCCGCAGCGCCTCTTCGAAATCCGCCGTGACGTCGCCAATCTGACGCGCACATGGGGCGCGACGGCTTCCGTGATCCATGGCGCTGTCGGTGTTATGCCCGGCGTTCCGCTCACCGTGCCCTCCGGCGCACAAACCTGGCAGGCCGGCGCCGAAATCTACTGGCGACCGCCGAATATCGGCTTCCGGGACGGCGCGACGTTCGAGTTGTTCACCCGCGCCTTCCAGACCTTGGCCGACCAGACCGGCGGGCCGACCGGCGCCTCCACCACGCAGGGCAGCGCCGGCGCGCGCTGGAAGCCATTCGCGAACGTCAATCTTGTGCTGGAGATCGGCCGGCTGTTCCGCATCGGCCAGGCCTCGCGCGAGGACTGGCAGGCGCGCGTCGGTTATTCGGTGGGAGAAGGCGGCGATCTCCGCTTCGATGTCGACCATTGGCGGTATTGGCAGATCTATGGCGAGGCAAGCCGTTTTCTGGAAAGCGGCCAGACGCTGGCGAGCGCGGAGGCCCGCTTCGGCCACGCTTTCCGGGTCGGTGGACAGCCGAACCTCGTCTTCACGCCGTTCGTGTCGGCCGGCGCGGCCTATGACTCGACACTCGCGACGCCAGAAGCCTTCGGCATCGGCGCGGGCGCGAATCTGCGGCTCTGGTTTCGCGAGGATCGCTATACTGCGCCGATGTCCTATTTCGACTTGACTGTGCAATATCGCGCACGGGTGGCAGGGGACCGACGCGCCCAGGGCGCGTTCGCCGTCATTTCCCTGAACTATTGATGGCCCCCTGCCGGGGCGGGTTCTACGCCGCAGACGGCACAAGAGATGCACGGCAGACATCGCCGACATCGTTCGGCGGCAGCGGATCGCCTTGGCAGATCGCGCCTGCATCATTGTTCGATAGCGGCAGGCGTTCCCCTACCGACCCCCGAGCGTCGCAAGGAAAGCGTCACACAGGCGCGGGCCGCACTGGACAGTCCCGACGGGCTTGGAAAAGCCCCCCGCTGGCCGCATCATCCCGAGGACAATTAGTTCAATTTGTAGAGCAGCCGACTCTTAAATCAACGGGTCGTAGGTTCGAGCCCTGCATCGCCAACCAAAGCGTTTTAGAACAATCTCAGTAGCAGAGGTAGTCACGTTCGATGAACTCTACCAAAGAGCGCGTCTGGGCTACGAACTCAGGGACGACAAGCTCCTCATTACCGAAGAGAAGGCCGCACAGGTCCGGACCATCTTCCGGCGCTATCGGGAGGTTGGCAGCGTCAACCGGCTGGTTCCGGAACTGGCAGAACGTGGCTTCCGGACCAAGCTGTGCCGGCTGTCAACGGGTGCGTCCCGAGGCGGCGTCCCGTTCCGGCAGGGCACCCTGTTCCAGATGCTGCGCAACCCGTTCTACGTCGGAGAGGTCAAATTCAAAGGAGAGATCTGCCCCGGTCCTCAGCCGCCGCTGCTGGACCGGACGTTGTTCGATGCGGTCCAGGCCAGGCTGACCGAGCAATGGCTGCATCGGACCCGATCCCGCATTCCGACCGACAAGCTCCTGTCAGGTATGATTTATGACGATGCCGGCTATCCGATGATCCCCAACTACAGCATCCGGGGTCATATCCGTTACTGGTACTACGTCTCCGAACCGCGCCTGCGTGGCCAGACCAAAGTCCCGGCTGGATCAGACCCACGGGTCCCGGCCAACGACATCGAAGCCATCGTCATCAGGAAGCTCGAACAGCATCTCGATAGAGGTGGCCTGAACACTAAAGATAAAGACAGAAGAGAACTGATCACCGCTCATATCGAGCGGATCGTAGTCAGCAAACGTGAGATCACCATCCATCTCAAGCGATCCGATCACTCCAGCGTCAATGATGGTGATCATCTCCGTTCTGAATGTCGTAGCGATGATATCGTTGATCCGGTGATCCTCTCTGCATCATGGTCCAAGCCACGCGGGAAGAAATTCAGGGAGTTGCTGCTCCCGCCCTCAACACGACGTGAGACGACACGACCGATCAAGGCCGAGCGCAAAGCAGCGTTGCTACGTGCCATCGCCCGTGGCCGCGCGTGGCTCGATGAGGTTGTATCCGGCGTTGACGTCGCCAACATCGCGAGCCGCCATAAATGCAGCATCCGTCACGTCCAGATGACGATCTCGATGGCCTTCACCGCACCCGCCCTCGTCCAGGCTGCCGTCGACGGCCGCCTACCACGGGGCATCGGCGTCGCGCGCCTGCGCGATGCACCCGCTGAATGGTCGCAGCAGTTCATGCGCCTGGGACTCACGCCGCCCGCTCAATGATGGCGGTAGGACCGATAAAGATCGCGCCGGCTCGCTTATCGCAACGTCGCTTCTCAGAGTTGTCCGGACTGCCCCGGACGATCTGCCCTGCCTGTTTTGAACAGGAATTCTGGCGGTAGAGACCAAGACCGGAAGTGCGCGCAAACGTACCGCAGAGACGGCTCTCGCAAAGACCGTAGCCAGGAAAGCCCGCCAATGGCGGGCTTTTCTTGCATAGTTTGCGAAAATCTCTGAACTGCGGATGACGGTGGTGGGCGCGACAGGGATCGAACCTGTGACCCCTACCATGTCAAGGTAGTGCTCTCCCGCTGAGCTACGCGCCCGTCACCACGGCGGTTCTTCTATCGGCTTGCCGCTGGCGAGGCAAGGCCGAACCTTGCCCCTTCCGCGACACTCCCGTGCTGTTCGAGAGCCGGAGGCGGATCCCGATCGTCGGTCGCCGACGCGGGGCCCCTCACCACACGGAAAGAGAGGCCCGCCTGCGGCGGCCACCTTCCAACCCGATCCGAGGATTGCTCGCCCGGCTTGGGGCGGGAGCGTGGATGGCGGCGCCGGTTCCGCATCTGGCGGCCCGGCGGAAGGCCAAGTCACCTCCGTGGACCGCCAGCCGGCTCATCGGCCCGGAGCCCCCTCCCGGGACAACGGCAACGGGAGGCGGATCGACTCGTCCCGAGGAAAAGCGAGCGGGGGTGCGGCGCCGCAATCCGGCGCAGAAAGCCGATCAGCGTCCGAGGATATCGGAGCAGCGGCACCTTGGCGGCAGCAAGCCTCCGACAGGCAGCACGTCCCGCACAGCTCCAGTTTCGAGGCACATCAGTGCAGGCCGAGCCGGCCCGGCGGCTCCGGGACGATCCGTTCTGCAACGATCAGACCGTCGCAGCCTGCCCGCAGAATGCCTTCGGCCGGGCCGAAACCCATGGGTCGGGAGCCATGTGCCGGAGACGCAGAGCCTATGCTCTGCCGGAATGTCGAGGCTGCATTCGTCTGGCCGGCGACGACATCTGCGCCTCAGGCGGCCAACATCTTCTGCACTTCGCTGACCAGTTCCCGCAGATGCACCGGCTTGGACAGGATCTTGGCGTTTTTCGGGGCGTTGGAATCGGAATTCAGCGCCACCGCCGCAAAGCCGGTGATGAACATGATCTTGATGTCGGGATCGAGTTCGGAGGCCCGGCGCGCCAGTTCGATGCCGTCCATCTCCGGCATCACGATGTCGGTCAGCAGCAGTTCGAACGGCTCTTCCCGCAGGTGCTGATAGGCGGACAGGCCATTGTCATAGGACACGACCTCGTAGCCGGCATTCTGGAGCGCCTTGGCCAGAAAGCGGCGCATGTCGTTATCGTCTTCAGCCAGAAGAATTTTGGTCATCATTCCGCGTCTGCACCGGCTTGGCCGCTGTCGGCCTGTCCCCTCGATCCCCCATAGGAAGACCTTCTGGTAAAAATCGAGTGAACTGCCTCCACGCCCCTCGCACCCCGAGCCGGTATACCGGCCCGCAAGACCGCCATGAAGACGGGCGTGGACAAGTTCTCCAATCAGGTCATAGTGAATTGGCGCGGGGAACGCTCGAGCCCGCAGCACAGTTGAAACAGCCTCACCCTGAACGGCGCGACGGATGCACGGTCTGACGGACCCCAGCCTGGACCCATTCGAAATTCTGCACACTGGAGATCGGCCGAGCATGCTGGTCTTCAACTCGCCCCATAGCGGCCGGGCATATCCGCAGGATTTCCTCGCCGCCTCGCGGCTCGGCCTGTCCGCCCTACGCCGGTCGGAGGACTGTTTCGTCGATGAACTGATGATGGGTGCGGTTGCCCAGGGTCATCCGCTGATGCGCGCGAACTTCCCGCGTTGCTATGTGGACCTCAACCGCGAACCCTACGAACTGGACCCGCGCATGTTCGAGGGCCGGCTTCCGCCGTTCGCCAACACGCGGTCCATGCGCGTGGCCGGCGGCCTTGGCACCATCGCCCGGGTCGTAGGGGATGCCCAGGAGATCTATGCCCGCCGCATCCCGGTGGAACAGGCGCTGCATCGCATCGAAACGCTGTACAAGCCCTATCATCGGACCCTGCGGGGCCTCATCGCCCGCGCCCAGCAGGCGAGCGGCGTCGCCATCCTTGTCGATTGTCATTCCATGCCGTCCACCGTCGGCCTCAGGGACGAGCGCCCGCGGCCGGACATCGTCCTCGGCGACCGCTACGGCACGAGCTGCGCGCCCGCCGTGGTGGATATCCTGGAAGAAACCCTGCGCCGCAGCGGCTATACCGTCAGCCGGAACAAGCCCTATGCGGGCGGCTTCATCACGGAGCATTACGGCAATCCCGGCGCCGGCATCCACGCGGTGCAAATCGAGATCAACCGGGCGCTCTATATGGACGAGCAGAACTTCACGCCCACGGAAGCCTTTGCCGCCCTGTCCCGGGACCTCGACACCATGGCCCGGCACCTGAACGAGTTGTCGCCGGAGGACCTGCGGCCCTATCGCGCCGCTGCCGAGTGATTCTGTTCAGAAGCGATGCCTTGACCCGAAAAAAGGGCCGCTCGGCAGTGCCGGCGGCCCAAGTCTAGGGAGGAAACGCCCAAGGAGGGCGGCGGTATCTCTACCGCACCGCAATAAAATACACCGCATCGCACAAAATGCAAGAGCCCTCATCATTTTTTCCGCGGCGCGTCGATCCGTATAAACAATTGATGATGCTTACGTTTTCATCTTCTACATCTCTCGCGAGCGAAAATTTCATTCCGCGATGCAAAAAAGACTGATCCTGGCGGCTTCCCCTCGCCATAAGCTGCATCGGCGGCGCAGCGCGGCCGATCTTTCAGAGGGACGACACCCGCCGGTCCGGCACCCGCCGATTGTACGCCCAGCATGCCGCCAGCAACGCGAGCGCCTGCATGCCGAACACCGCCTGATAGGCAGCCACGGGATACACGTCCCCGTCACGGGGAAACTGGTCGATCACGAAGCCGCTGATGGTCTGGGAGAGAAACACCCCGCCCATCGTCCCCATGTTGAACAAGGTGATGACACGGCCGCTCAGGTGCTGAGGAAACAAGGACTGTCCGTGCGCTATCAGCACGGTGGTGAAGGCGCAGGCCATACCGAACACCGCAAACAGCGTCCACAGAAGCGGGACCGGCAGGCTGCCGGCCAGCGCGAGCGTGCCGAGACACGATGCGCTGGCGATGGCGCCGATCAGCACCGGTATCTTGCGGCTGCCGAACACATTGTCCGCCGTCCAGCCCCAGAACAACGAACCGGCGATGGTGCCGACCGCGGGCAGCAGGAGGATTTCGCCCCTCGCCACCAGATCGTAGCCGTAGACATGGGTGAGATAGGGGCCGCCCCATAGCCCCACGATCAGGCCGATCGAGGAATAGGACGTGAGATGCATCAGAAACACCGGCAGGGCCACCGGTGTCCTGATGATGGACCAGAGGCCGCGCAGCGCTTCCGGAAAGCTTTCCACCCGATGCTCCGCGCGCCGAGGCGGATCGCGAACCACCAAGAACACGGCAGCCAGCATGAACGCCGACAGGCCGGCGAGCACCATGAAACTGCCGCGCCAGCCGATCACCACCGTCGACCACGCCAGCGGCACCGTGGCGAGCAGGGTGCCAAGGCTGCCGAACCCGATCTGGATTCCCACCAGTGTCGCGAAGCGGCGGGGCGGAAATCGTGCCGCATAAAGCGCCAGCGGCGCCATCAGCGAGCTTGCCGAGCCCAGCCCCAGGAGCGTGCGCGCCACCACCAGCATGGCCGGGCCGGTGGCCAGCGCGAACAGCACCGCGCCCGCGACCGTGACCGCCATGCAGGCGAGGATGCAGCGTCGGGCTCCCCACCGGTCGAGCGCAAGGCCGAGCGGTATCTGCGCCAGCGCGAATGTGAAGAAGAACGAACTCGCCAGCAGCCCGATCTCGGCCGCGGACATCTGCAATTCGGCCGCCAGGTTGGGCGCGATCACGGCAATCGAATTTCGCAGAAACTGGCTGACGATATAGACCGCCACCAGCGTGGCCACGAGCACGACAACGGCGCTGCGTGTCATTGCCGCCGGCGATGCAGCTTGTGTGGAAGTCATTTTTTGCTGGCGCCCCGGCAGGTCGGTCCGGCTGCGAGACGTGACACAGGCCTTGCTGAGGAGCAAGCTTGCGGCCTACGTCCTGGCGCCGGTCCGGTTGCCGGGCGGCTTTCTCTTCGCTACTCGAAGTAGCCGCATCAGCGGCTCGCGCCGCCTTGGGAACACGTTGATGACAGCCGTGGATTTTGCGACTTTTGTCGAAGCCCTCGCAACGGCCGCGGCAGATGCCATCCTGCCCTTCTTCCGGACGACGCTGACGGTCGAACACAAGGCCGGCCGCGATGGGTTCGACCCCGTCACGGCGGCGGACCGGGCGGCCGAAAATGCCATGCGCGCCATGATCCGCAAGACGTTTCCCGACCACGGCATCGTCGGCGAGGAATTCGGCAGCGAGCGCGAGGATGCCGAATATGTCTGGGTGCTCGACCCCATCGACGGCACCAAATCCTTCATTTCTGGCATGCCGGTCTGGGGCACGCTGATCGCCCTGACCCGCTTCGGAGAGCCGGTGTATGGGATGATGAACCAGCCCTTCACGGGCGAGCGCTTTTTCAGCGACGGCAGCCAGAGCCGCTCCCATGGACCGAACGGCCGGCGCGACCTTGCCGTGCGCGCCTGCCCCGATCTCGCCCGGGCGGTGCTGTTCACGACAAGTCCGCGACTGATGAACGATGTGGATCGCGCCGCCTTCGGACGGGTCGAGGAAGCGGTCCGGCTCTCGCGCTATGGCGGCGATTGCTACGCCTATTGCATGCTCGCAGCCGGCCATATCGATCTCGTCATCGAGACCGAACTGATGCCTTATGACATCCTCCCGCTGGTCCCGATCCTGCGTGGCGCGGGCGCCATCGTGACGGACTGGGAAGGCGGCTCGCCATCCGCCGGCGGCCGCGTCATCGCAGCCGGCGACAAACGCATCCATCGTGCCGCGATGGAACTGCTCAACGCCTGACGGCGGCTCAGCGCCGCGCGGCCGTCCCCGGCACGAAAGCATCGAACGCGGCCCAGAACTGGGCTCGCAGATGATTGCGCTCCATCAGCAATTCATGGCGCGCGCCCGGCACCATCAGATACGAGCCAAGGCGCAGCCGGGCGGCGAAGGCTTCCGTGGCCGGGGTCGACACGACACGATCCTCCCCGGCTCCGATCATCAGCACCGGCTGGCGGATGGCGGCGGTAAAATGCGCGGTCGCCGCTTCCGCGATGGCGGCAAAGGCGCTGTCGGTCCAGGCGACCGTCGGCCAGCCGATCGCAAGCTGTGGCGCCGCCTCCAGCACGGCCGCGTTGCGCGCATAGCGGACCGGATCGGACGTGAGAGGATTGCCGGTGAAGGGCGCCGACTGGAGCATGCTGGCATCGCGCCGCGGGATATAACTCTCGCCCATGCCGGCCAGTCGCATGGTCTTGATGACCGCGCGGGAAAGCCCCGGCATCCGCAGATTGGTCAGCCCGATCAGCGGCGCCGACAGTACGATTCGCTCAAACCAGTGCATGCCCTTGCTGGCGGCGCGCAGCAGGTTCAGGCCACCCATCGAATGGCCGAGCGCATAGAACGGCGGGGGGCAGTCCGGCAGCACGACCTGCCGGACGAAAGCCTCAAGATCGTGCTGGTAATCGTCAAAGCGGCGCACATAGCCTTTCCGCGGCGCATTTCGGATGAGCCTTTCGGAGCCGCCCTGGCTGCGCCAGTCGAATGTCGCCACTGCGAAGCCCCGCCGCCGCAGGTCGCGGACCGTCTCGAAATATTTCTCGATGAATTCCGAGCGGCCCTGAAAGATACAGACGGTGCCCTTGCGGCCAGGCGGCGGCGCAAAACGCGCGAACCGCAGTTCCACGCCATCGTCGGTGCGCAGCATCCCTGAAACGGCATCTTCGGGAATCGGGTTGGCAGGAATCGAAACCAGCATACGGTCTGCCGATCAGCCCGCGGGACCCGGGCGCATGAAAGCTGAAGCGTCCTCTTTTAGCAGCATCCGGCCGGGCCTCAACCGGGCGTCCGGCGGCACGGAGACAAACCTCCGCTTTCCCGCCCTCTTGAAAGGGCCTCAGCGCGAACCCAATTTAAATACCGTGCAGGCCCGGATGGGCTGCGCGATCCGGATCCGGCCAAGATGGCGGATCCACCAACCGCATGTCGCTTCAGGAGGATATGCTATGCGTACATTTGATCTTGCTCCCCTTTATCGTTCGACCGTCGGTTTCGACCGTCTGTTCTCGCTGCTCGACCAGGGCGCGAATTTCGACGCTTCCGCGCCGGGCTATCCGCCCTACAACATCGAGCGGACAGGCGAGAACGATTATCGCGTGAGCGTCGCCGTCGCCGGCTTTGCCGAGCCGGAATTGAATATCGAGGTGAAGGAAAACACTCTCACCATCCGCGGCGAACGCAGCGTCAAAGCCGACAAGGCTGGCGAGGTGCTTTATCAGGGCATCGCGGCGCGCGCCTTCGAGCGGGTATTCCAGCTCGCCGATTTCGTGCAGGTACGCGGCGCAAGCCTTGAAAACGGGCTTCTGCACGTCGACCTCGTCCGGGAAATTCCCGAGGCGAAGAAGCCCCGCCAGATCAGGATCGGCGCCGGCGAGCCCGCCGCCCCGCAGGTGATCGACGCCAAAGCGGCCTGAGCCCCTTCGGCGGCCTGAGCCCCGACCGGGCGGACGGCCTTGAACGAAGAAATCCCGAAAAAGGGCGCGCGCGAGCGCGCCCTTTTGCTTGTCTATTTGCTCGCCTCGTGGCGCTCGCCCTCCCGGAAAGCGCCCGCGCAGGACCTGTCGATTCGACCGTTCTTTGGGATTGCAGTAAGATTGGCTCGAAGCGGTTGGGCAGATGCCCGTATTTCCTGCATAAACTGGCCCTTGTGTTGGAGGTCAAAGTTTGGCAGGCTGATTTAGGACAGCAATGCTGTCCTGTTAGTGCCTGCACACACGGATGAGCAATCCGTGAGGTCCGTAGAAATAGGATTTTATTCCCTTATACGAAACCGGCTGGCCTGGCATTCGCGGTCATGTGCTTTCGCAGGGAGCGAGAGGCAAGGCTGCACCTTCGCGACGATGGGTTCACTTCGACATGCCGGACGCCTCAAGCGGCTCGGCACATGGGCGGTGTGCCCTCCACGCGAGGAAAATTGGAGTTGTTTTAAGTCGAGGCCCCAACCGGCACGGAGGGACGATGCAGTCAGCGAATGTTCGCGACATGAATAAGGTGCAACGCTCGGGACAGACCTGTGTCCCGCCTCCCAACCTTTTGTCGCAGACGTTCAAAGACACCGCCGACCCCGGCGTGCCGGCCCCCATGGGCCTTTACGATCCCGCTCTGGACAAGGACTCCTGCGGCGTCGGCTTCATCGCCGACATCAAGGGCCGCAAATCCCACCGGATCGTGCAGGACGCCCTTAACATCCTGTGCAATCTGGAGCATCGCGGCGCGACGGGTGCGGACCCGCGGGCGGGCGACGGCGCCGGCATCCTCGTCCAGATTCCCCATGCCTTTTTCGCGAAGCAGGCCGCAGAGAACGGCTTCACCCTCCCCGCCCCCGGCGAATATGCCGTCGGCGCGCTGTTCATGCCTCATGAGCCGGAATGGCGGCAGGTGATCCGCACTATTTTCGCGGAACAAATCGCCCGAAGCGGGCTGACTCTGCTCGGCTGGCGCGACGTACCGACCGACAACTCCACACTTGGCGAAACGGTGAAGCCGACCGAGCCGGTGCATCAGCAGGTGTTCATCGGCCTCGGCCGCGAGAAGCTGTCCACCGACGACTTCGAACGCAAGCTCTATCTGCTGCGCAAAACCATCTCCAACAGGATCTACCAGCGCCGCGAGCGGCGCCTGTCGAACTATTATCCGGTGTCGATCTCGTGCCGCACCGTCGTCTACAAGGGGATGTTTCTCGCCGATCAGCTCGGCGCCTATTATCCCGACCTGCACGATCCCGATTTCATCAGCGCGCTGGCGCTGGTGCATCAACGCTTCTCCACCAACACCTTCCCGACCTGGTCGCTGGCCCATCCCTACCGGCTGATCGCGCATAACGGCGAAATCAACACCCTGCGCGGCAACGTCAACTGGATGGCAGCGCGGCAGGCTTCCGTGTCCTCGCCACTGTTCGGCGAAAACATCAGCAAGCTGTGGCCGATCTCCTACGAAGGCCAGTCCGACACCGCGTGTTTCGACAATGCCCTCGAATTCCTCGTGCAGGGCGGCTACTCGCTGCCCCATGCCGTGATGATGATGATCCCGGAGGCATGGACCGGCAATCCGCTGATGAACGACGAGCGGCGCGCCTTCTACGAATACAACGCCGCGCTGATGGAGCCATGGGACGGCCCCGCCGCCATCGCCTTCACCGATGGCCGGCAGATCGGCGCGACGCTCGACCGCAACGGCCTGCGCCCCGCCCGCTACTTCGTCACCCGCGACGACCGCATCATCATGGCGTCCGAAATGGGCGTGCTGACGGTGCCGGAAAAGGACATCGTCCGGAAGTGGCGGCTCCAGCCCGGCAAGATGCTCCTGGTGGACCTTGAGGAAGGCCGCCTCATTCCCGACGAGGAGATCAAGGCGCAGCTTGCCGGCAGCCACCCTTATCGGGAATGGCTCGACCGCACGCAGATCGTGCTGGAAGAACTGCCGGCGGTTCCGGCCAAGGCAACGCTGTCAAATCTTGCGCTGCTCGATCGCCAGCAGGCATTCGGCTTCACGCAGGAGGATCTCACGGTCCTGCTCGCGCCGATGGGCGCGACCGGCGAGGAAGCCACCGGTTCCATGGGCAACGATGCGCCGATCTCGGCGCTGTCCGAGCGGCCGAAGCTGCTGTTCACCTATTTCAAGCAGAACTTCGCCCAGGTGACGAACCCGCCGATCGACCCGATCCGCGAGGAAATCGTCATGAGCCTGGTGTCGATCATCGGGCCGCGGCCGAACCTGCTGGACCTCGAAGGCATGTCGCGCACCAAGCGGCTCGAAGTCCGCCAGCCGATCCTCACCAACGAGGACCTGGAGAAGATCCGGACCATCAAGGATCTGCCGGATTCCCACTTCGTCTCGCTGACTCTCGACACCACTTTCCCGGCCGAAACCGGCGTGGCCGGCATGAAGACCGCGCTCGACTCGCTGTGCGGCAAGGCGGAAGCCGCCGTCCGCGAGGGCATCACCATCATCATCCTGTCGGACCGGCGGATGAGCCCCGAACACGTCGCGCTGCCGTCGCTGCTCGCCTGCGCGGCGGTGCATCATCATCTGATCCGGCAGGGGCTGCGCACCTCGGTCGGCCTCGTGGTCGAATCCGGCGAGCCGCGCGAGGTTCACCACTTCGCCTGCCTTGCCGGCTATGGCGCCGAGGCGATCAATCCCTATCTCGCCTTCGAATCTCTGATCGCGATGAAGGGCGACCTGCCGCAGCCGCTCGACGACAAGGAAATCGTCAAGCGCTTCATCAAGTCCATCGACAAGGGTCTGATGAAGGTGATGTCCAAGATGGGCATCTCCACTTACGAATCTTATTGCGGGGCGCAGATTTTCGATGCGATCGGCCTGCGTTCGGACGTCATCGCCGAATTCTTCACCGGCACCGCGACACGCATCGAGGGCATCTCCCTCGACGATATCGCGGCGGACACGTTGCAGCGTCATCGCGACGCCTTCGGTGACGCCCCGATCTACCGCAATGCGCTGGATATCGGCGGCGACTATGCCTATCGCGTGCGTGGCGAGGAGCATGTCTGGACTGCCGCGACGGTCGGTTCGCTCCAGCATGCCGTGCGCGGCAACTCGCTGGAGCAGTATCGCGCCTTCGCCAAGCTCATCAACGACCAGAGCGAACGGCTGCTGACCATCCGCGGCCTGTTCCGCATCCGCAGCGCAGCCGAGGACGGCCGCAAGCCTGTTCCGCTCGACGAGGTCGAGCCGGCCGCCGAGATCGTCAGGCGCTTCGCCACCGGCGCGATGTCCTATGGCTCGATCTCGCGCGAAGCGCACACCACGCTCGCCATCGCGATGAACCGTATCGGCGGCAAGTCGAACACCGGCGAGGGCGGCGAGGAAGCCGACCGCTTCAAGCCGATGCCGAACGGCGATTCGATGCGCTCGGCCATCAAGCAGATCGCTTCCGGCCGCTTCGGCGTGACGGCGGAGTATCTCGTCAATTCCGACGTGATGCAGATCAAGATGGCGCAGGGCGCCAAGCCCGGCGAAGGCGGCCAGCTTCCCGGCCACAAGGTGGATCAGACCATCGCCAGCGTCCGCCATTCGACGCCGGGTGTCGGCCTGATCTCGCCGCCGCCCCACCACGATATCTATTCCATCGAGGATCTTGCCCAGCTCATCTACGACCTGAAGAACATCAACCCGTCGGGCGACGTCTCGGTCAAGCTGGTGTCGGAAGTCGGCGTCGGCACGGTCGCGGCGGGCGTCGCCAAGGCGCGCGCCGACCATGTCACCATCGCGGGCTATGAAGGAGGCACCGGCGCCTCGCCGCTGACCTCCATCAAGCATGCCGGCTCGCCTTGGGAGATCGGCCTTGCCGAGACCCACCAGACGCTGGTGGCGAACCGGCTGCGCAGCCGCATCACCGTGCAGGTCGATGGCGGCATCCGCACCGGCCGGGACGTGGTGGTCGGCGCGCTGCTCGGCGCGGACGAGTTCGGCTTCGCCACAGCGCCGCTGATTGCGGCCGGCTGCATCATGATGCGCAAGTGTCATCTCAACACCTGCCCGGTCGGGGTCGCAACCCAGGACCCGGTGCTGCGCAAGCGGTTCCGGGGCCAGCCGGAGCACGTCATCAATTACTTCTTCTTCGTCGCCGAGGAAGTGCGCGAACTGATGGCGGAGATGGGCTATCGCACCGTCAACGAGATGATCGGCCAGCTTCAGATGCTGGATCGCCAGCGGGTCGTCGCCCAGTCCAAGGCGCGCGGCCTTGATTTCTCGAAACTGTTCCACAAGCCGGACGCGCCGCAGGGCGTCGGCATCTACCGCACCGAGGCGCAGGACCATCATCTTGAGAAGGTTCTGGACCGCAAGCTGATCGAGGAAGCACGGCCGGCGCTCGAACGTGGCGCGAAGGTCGCGCTCGTGACGTCGATCGGCAGCGTGAACCGCAGCGCGGGCGCGATGCTCTCCGGCGAGGTGGCGAAGCGCTACGGCGCAGCGGGCCTGCCGGACGACACCATCCATGTGAAGCTGACCGGCACCGCCGGCCAGGCGTTCGGCGCCTGGCTCGCGCGCGGCATCACCTTCGATCTCGAAGGCGAGGCCAACGACTATGTCGGCAAGGGCCTCTCCGGCGGCCGCATCATCGTGCGCCCCGCCGCCGATGCCGGCATCGTGCCGGAGGAGTCGATCATCGTCGGCAACACGGTGCTGTATGGCGCGACCGAGGGCGAGGTGTATTTCCGCGGCGTCGCGGGCGAGCGCTTCGCCGTCCGCAACTCCGGCGCCATCGCCGTGGTGGAAGGGGCTGGCGACCACGCTTGCGAATACATGACCGGCGGCCTCGTCGTCGTGCTCGGCCGCACCGGGCGCAACTTCGCGGCCGGCATGTCCGGCGGCATCGCCTATGTCCTCGACGAGGACGACAGCTTCGCCCAGCGCTGCAACATGGCGATGGTCGAACTCGAACCGGTGCCGGAGGAGGAGGACATCAACATGCGGGCCTATGGTCATAAGGCCGACCTCATGACCTCCGGCCGCGTCGAGGTGCTGGAAGACCTGAGCCGCTATGACGCGGCGCGCCTGCATCTTCTCATTGCCCGCCATGCGCGGTTCGCGGGATCGGCCCGCGCCGCGCATATCCTCGCCAACTGGGACGAGTTCCTGCCGAAATTCCGCAAGGTCATGCCGGTCGAATACCGCCGCGCCTTGAGAGAACTCAAGGCGCTCGAAGCCGAACAGCCACGTCTGGCCGCAGGAGCGTAATCGCCATGGGCAAGGTCACAGGATTTCTCGAAATCGAACGCAGCGACCGCACTTACGAGCCGGTCCCGGAGCGTATCCGCAGCTATCGCGAATTCGTGGTGCCGCTCGGCGACACGGGCACGCGGGAGCAGGCCGCGCGCTGCATGAATTGCGGCATTCCGTTCTGCCACACCGGCTGCCCGGTGAATAACCAGATTCCGGACTGGAACGACCTCGTCTACCGGAACGACTGGCAGGAAGCGGCGCGCAACCTGCATTCCACCAACAACTTTCCGGAATTCACCGGCCGCGTCTGCCCCGCCCCATGCGAGGCGTCCTGCACCCTCAACCTTGAGGACTCGCCGGTCACCATCAAGACCATCGAATGCGCCATCGTGGACAAGGCGTTCGAAAACGGCTGGGTCACGCCGCAAACGCCCGCGCAACGCACCGGCCGCACCGTGGCAGTGATCGGCTCGGGACCGGCGGGCCTTGCCTGCGCGCAGCAACTCGCCCGCACTGGCCATGACGTGCGCGTGTTCGAGAAGCATGCCAAGGCCGGCGGCCTGCTGCGCTACGGCATTCCGGATTTCAAGCTTGAGAAGCACCATATCGACCGCCGCGTCGCCCAGCTTGAAGCCGAGGGCGTGAAGTTCGAATTTGGCGCCCATGTCGGCCACAACATCCTGATCGGCGATCTCGTTCGCAGCCACGATGCGGTGGTGCTGGCCGGCGGCTCGGAGCAGCCGCGCGACCTGCCGATTCCCGGCCGAGACCTGAAGGGCATCCATTTCGCGATGGAATTCCTGCCGCAGCAGAACCGGCGGGTCAGTCACGAGCCGCAGGAACTGATCGAGCCGATCCTCGCTGCCGGCAAGAAGGTCGTGGTCATCGGCGGCGGCGACACCGGCTCCGACTGTATCGGCACGTCGGTCCGGCAGGGCGCTGCCTCGGTGCTCAATTTCGAGGTGATGCCGCAGCCGCCGGTGAAGGAGAACAAGCTGCTGACCTGGCCGGACTGGCCGCTGAAGCTGCGCACCTCCTCCAGCCATCAGGAAGGCGCGGAGCGCGACTTCTCCGTTCTCACCCAGCGCTTTTCCGGCGACGGACATGGCAACGTGACGACGCTGCATTGCGTGCGGGCGGACGAGAAGGTCCAGCCCATTCCTGGCACGGAGTTCGAAGTGGAGGCGGATCTCGTGCTGCTCGCCATGGGCTTCGTCCACCCGGTCAAGGCCGGCATGCTGGAAGCCCTCGGCGCCGATCTCGATCCGCGCGGCAATGTGAAGGCCGACACCATCGGCTATCGCACCTCCGTGGACAAAGTCTTCGTGGCGGGCGACATGCGCCGCGGCCAGTCGCTGGTGGTCTGGGCCATCCGCGAAGGCCGGCAGGCCGCCCATGCCGTGGACAAATATCTGATGGGCTCGACCCTGCTGCCGCGCTGACGGCGGCGAAACAGATCCTGAAGTCCCGGCTGCGATCCTCTCAAGGCCGGGACTTCGGAGCCGCCCGAGCAATCGGGTACTCCGGCTCCATCTGCGCGCATCCGGGATGGCTGTCCGCCTGCCGGAATTACCTGAACAATCCGAAGAACGAGCCGAAAGCCGAGCGAGGCGGGGCGGGCTGCGGCGGACCACTGACCGCGACCGGCGGCCCGGCCGGACGCGGTCGCGCCGCCTTGGCTTTCGCCTGTTCGGACCGGGCCGGCGTCTTTGTCATATCCTTCGGCGGCGCCGCAACGGCCACCACCGGAGTGGCGCCCGGCTGGGCCTCCACATAGTCGATCGCCGAGCGTGGCCAGGTGGCATCGTCGGCGCGGCCGGCCGGCGCGCCTCCGCCGCCCGCAAGCGGGCGCAACGTTGCGTTGCCGGACCGGCCGGACGGCTGACCGCCCAGCAGTTCCTCACTGTCCTGCATCATGGCCGTCAGCGGCAGCACCGGTCCCGCAAGAGCACGCGCGCGGGGGCCTGCGGGCTTCTGCGGCTCGTCCGGCTGCTTGCGCGCCGAAGGGTCTTCGGGAACCGCTTCCGATGGCGCCACCAGGGCGACGGGCGCGGGCCCGCTGCGCAGCCGCAGGATTTCCCGGTCGACATAGAAGGCCATCTTGCGCGCGCCCGCGAGCGTGAAATGCACGCCGTCCTGAGTGCGCAGCCGCCGGATCTGCCCGTCCACATCCGGCCCCTGCCGCGTGAAGCGGCCGTTTTCATCCACAAAGCCGTCCCAGAGATCGACATAGACGACGCCGTTCTTTTCCGCCGCCGCCCGGTACAGCCCGTTCAGATACTGGGCATCGGATGTCGAACGGGTGCCGAGAATCGAGGGAATGCCCACCCAGAGCACCGGTGCGCCGCTGCTCTTCAATGCGGTCATGGTGTCGTCGATCAGGCGTCCGTAAGCTTCCGCCCATGCTTCGGTGCGATAGGCCAGAGCGCCGCCGCTCCCCTGAGGCTCGCGCGCCACGATGGAGGCCGCCTCATCGTCATCCTCTGCCCCGGCCTGTTCGCCATTCTGAGCCTCGGCCTCATGCGCGTCGCCAACCCGGCGGGCCGTCCGGGGCTGAATCGGCCGGCGGTCGGCGATGCCGACCAGCATCACGACGAAATCCGGCTTTTCGGCCTTGACGATCTCCCGCGCGGTCTGTGCCCAGGTGGTGTCGCCCTTGGAATCGTATCGGATCAAGCCCGAGAAGGCCCGGTTCCGGCGGAGAACTTCATTTTCCGGCGCTTCCGCCCAGGCGTCCTCCAGGCCATAGGCCAGCCAGTCCGACAGCGAATCTCCCAACACGACCACCTTGGTCGTGGTGGCGATATCGGCCTTGCGCGGCTCCGGCGCGGGCGCGCGGGTGGAGTCCGCCGGGGCCGCGGCAGCAGGCGCCGTCGGCCTCTGCACGGGGCGCTGACGGTAGCGGGGATCGACCTCGTAAACCTGTCCGCCACGGGGACGGAACAGAAAGTCCAGCAGTTGAGCGGCCGCAGGCAGCGGCGCCAGCGTGCCGGCGGCGACACAAAGCGCCATCAGCCCACACGGAAGCCCAGCCCGCTTTCGCCCGGCCCGTGATCGCCCCGATGACGACAACCATCCACGCATCGTCACTTCGCCCAACGGTTTACGCTCGCAGGCTTCGCCTGCCGGCGGCCCGGCCTCACCTTGCGGCGGCGCGCCCGACAGGCGAGCCAGGCACCAGCAAGTCCTGCCGCCGCGAAGTCATATTACAGCAAAGTGTCAAGTTGAAGGGAGCCGTCAGGGCGGCCCCAAAGGGCGGCCGACGCGCCTTCAGCGCCCGCGCAACTGGTCGAGAACAGAGGCGGAGGCAAAGCCATCCGGCACCTGTCCGGCGCGGCGCTGGAAATCGCGAATGGCCTCCCGCGTCCTGGAGCCAAGCCGTCCGTCCGGCTCGCCGACATCGAAGCCGTGCCGGGCCAGATGCTGCTGCATCTCCAGCCGGTCCTGCCGCGAGAGAACGCGCTCGTAGCGCGGCCAGTCCTGCACGAAGGGGCCGCCGCCGCGCATCCGGTCGGCCAGATGGCCGATCGCCAGCGCATAAGCCTCGGAAGGATTGTAGCTCATAATGACGCGGAAATTATTCAGCATCAGGAAGCCCGGCCCCTGGATGCCCGCGGGCACCAGCATGTAGCCGCTCTCGCTGCCGCGCGGGAAAGCCCGCTTCGCCACGCGATGAATGCCGCGCCGCTGCCAGTCATGGACGGACAGGCGTGTTTTCCGGTCCGCCAGCCGGAAATCGAAATCGCTCGGCACCACGACTTCGTATCCCCAGGTCTGGCCCGGCTGCCAGCCGGCCTTGTGGAGATTATTGGAGGTCGAGGCGATGGCGTCCGCCACCGAGCCGATGACATCGCGACGGCCGTCACCGTCCGCATCCACGGCATGACGCTTGAAGGTCGTCGGCATGAACTGGGTCTGGCCGAACGCGCCTGCCCAGGAGCCCCTGAACCGCTCCGCGCTGATATCGCCCCGGGCCACGATCTCGACAGCGGCAAGGAACTCATCCTTGAAATAAGCCTGTCGGCGGCCAACGCAGGCGAGCGTGGCGGTGGAGCGGATCACCGGCCGGTCGCCGGCGGTGGTGCCGAAATTCGATTCGATGCCCCAGATCGCGGCGACCACATAGCGGTCCACGCCGGTGTTGCGCTCGGCCGCATCGAAGGCGGCCCGGTGCTGGGCCATCATGGCGCGGCCGCGCTCGATGCGGGTATCGCTCACCAGCATGTCGAGATAGTCCCAGAACGAGCGCGTGAACTCGGGCTGGGAATCCATGAAATCCATGATCTTGAGGTCCGGCGTCAGGCCGGCGGTGATCCGCTCATAGGCCGCCCGGCCGACGCCTCGGCGCGCGGCATCCCCGGCCATGCCGGCGACGCAGGACCTGAAGCCGGCCGCCGCCGCGCGGATCGCTTCGGCCGTCATCTCGGGGTGGCCCGACGCGCCGGACTGGCCGCTCCATTCGCTGGAGCGCGGCAGCGAGCCGGTCACCTGGCCATGGGCGGCCACCGGCAGCAGGCCGAGCCATGCCACGGCCGCCACCACATGCGCCGCGCGGCGCGAGAAGCCGCTTCCGGCGATTTCCGATCCCGGCATGTTTTTCGAATCCCCAACCACGATCTGCATGCCGCCTATGGGGAACAATTGAGGTTTCCGGCGGGTTAATGCGCCTGATGCCCATTGCCGCAGCCCGACATCAGCCCATCACATTTAAGCGGCAATTCATCCCTACCCGCTTACTTTCTTCCCGCCGCAGGATTTCGAGACAGCAAGCATTTCCATGAAGCCCATCCGCAAAGCCATTTTTCCCGTCGCCGGTCTCGGCACCCGTTTTCTTCCCGCCACCAAGGCCATGCCCAAGGAGATGCTGCCGGTGGTGGACCGGCCCCTGATCCAGCACGTCGTGGATGAGGCCAGAGAGGCGGGGATCGAACATTTCATCTTCGTCACCGGTCGCAACAAGGGCGTCATCGAGGATCATTTCGACCGCCAGTTCGAGCTGGAAACGACGCTGCGGGAACGCGGCAAGAAGGCCGATCTTAAGCTGCTGTCCGAAGACCTGCCCGGCCCCGGCGCCACCAGCTTCACCCGCCAGCAGGAACCGCTCGGCCTCGGCCATGCGGTCTGGTGCGCGCGCGAGCTGATCGGCGACGAACCCTTCGCGCTGCTGCTGCCGGACGTGCTGGTGAAGCATCCCAAGGGCTGCCTTGCGCAGATGATGGAGGCGGCAAGGGAGGCCGGTGCAGGGGCCAACGTCATCGCCGTGGAGGAAGTGCCGATGGAGCGCATCCATCAGTATGGCGTGGTCGGCGTCGGCGCACCGAAGGGCAAGCTTTTCGCCATCGACCAGATGGTCGAGAAGCCGCCCCGCGAGGAGGCGCCGTCGAATCTCATCATCACCGGCCGCTATATCCTCCAGCCCGAGATCTTCGGCCTGCTGGCGGAGCAGAAGCGCGGCACGGGCAACGAAATCCAGCTCACCGACGCGATGATCGAGCTTTCGCAGAAGCAGAAATTCTATGGCCTCAAGTTCGAGGGCAAGAGCTTCGATTGCGGCTCCAAGGTCGGCTTCCTTGCCGCCAACGTCGCCTATGCGCTGGATCGCAAGGACATCGCACCGGCTTTCCGTGAAGAACTCAAGGACCTGCTCGGCTAGGCGCGTTACCGTTGCAGGCGCACGCCCAATAGCACGATGTCGGCCGTATAGTCGCGGCCGGCGTCGTTGGAACGCATCATCTCGCGCCGCACCTCGCCCTTGATCTGCACCGTGCGGGTGGCCTTGTAGGTCAAGGCCGCCGCAAGGGCGTAACGCTGGTCATACTGGCAGATACATTCATAGGTATCGAAGCCGACGCCGAAGCGCAGGCTGCCGACCAGCCAGCGCCGGAACGCATGGTCCACCTGCACACCCACGTCCTGCGAGAGATAGCCTGACTCTCCCGGCCGGATCAGTTCGTTGACCGAGGATTTGGCAGTGAGCGTCACGTTGGTGAGACCGGTCGCCGCCCAGACCAGCGAGCCGTCGAAAACGAAACCCTTGACCTGCCGCAGCGCCGGATCGCGATAGTCGCGGATGGTATAACCGCCGGATACTTCCCCGCGCAGGCCGCGCGGCAGATCGAGCGCAACGCCGACGCGGGCGGTCCGGCCGGTCGAGTCCCGCTCGAAGCCGGCACGGTCGAATTTTTCATCATGGAGCCGCCGGTCGGTCTCGACCTCGACGAAAGGCTTGAAGCCGGGGACAGTCTCGTAGCCGGCGCGCAGTCTGAACCCGACCTGGTTATAGCTGCGGTCGCGATTGTCGAAGGTGGTCCCGTCCGTGAAACTGGAAGCCCCATAGGCCGTCCGGTCCGCCAGCGCCTTGGCCGATATCTCGAGCCGGTTCAGCCGCTGGGTCAGCCCCACTGTCGCGCCGGTGCTCGTATAGACCGGCAGCCGCGACAGGCCCGCCTCGGTATTGGGATTG